>JASHQG010000595.1 GCA_030037665.1 Acetobacteraceae bacterium | reverse complement strand
CCGCGCGTAAATTCGCGGACGAAAGGACATCGCATGGCGCAGGTGACGCTTCGCATCAACGGCTACGCCTACACGCTCGGTTGCCGCGACGGCGAGGAGGCGCACCTGAACGCAATGGCGCGTGAAGTGGAGAAACGCATCGAGTCGGTCCGTTCGATGGCCGGCCAGAGCGGCGAATCGCGCATGCTGCTCATGGCTGCGCTGACCATGGCGGACGAATTGTACGAAATGGAGCAGCGGCTGCAGTCCGGGCGAGGCGGGGGAGAGGCCCGGATGGCAAGGCGGCTGTCGCGCATGGCAAGCCGTGCCGAGGAGATTGCCGCGGGGCTGGAGGCCTCCTAAGTAGTATGCGCGGGGCTGCCCGGTGCGTCAGGCAATTCATCCCCGGGGCCAGTAAGCATCCTCCAGGGAGCTGGCTCTGCCGGGATCTTGGTCTCGGTACCCGGCGCCCACCTGCACAGCAGGCCTTGGGAGGGTGAGACGCCAACGGCCATGGCGGCTCCGCACATCTGTCCCGATCTGATCGACGCAAAGCGCGCCCTGAGGGAGCGCATGCTCGCGGCGCGCAAACACTGGGACCCGGTTGCGTCAGGCGCCGCCGTCGCGGCCACTGTGCTGCGTGCCTGTCGGCCGCCGACAGGGGTGATCGTGTCCGGCTATTGGCCGATCGCCGACGAGTTGGACATTCGGCCGCTGCTGACTGCACTGCACGAAGGCGGACACCCGATCGTCTTGCCGGTCACTCCAAAGCGAGGCAATCCGCTGACCTTCCGCCTGTGGCGACCTGGCGGCGTGCTCGAGCCGGAGCGGTTCGGCACATTCCGCCCGGTCGGAGAGGAGCGGGTGCCGGACTTTCTGCTGGTGCCACTGCTGGCGTTCGACCGCCGCGGCTACCGCGTGGGCTACGGTGCCGGGTTCTATGATCGCACGCTGGCAGGGCTGCCCCGCCGATTCGCGCTGGGAGTGGCCTTCGCCGCGCAAGAGGTAGATGAAGTTCCTGCTGGCCCGACTGATATTCCGTTGAACGCCGTCGCCACCGAGACCGACCTGATCATCTGCAAGGCACCCTAAATGCGCATTCTGTTCATTGGCGACGTGGTCGGCCGCACCGGCCGTGAATCGGTGGCCGCCGCGCTGCCCACGCTGCGGGCGACCCTGCGCATCGACCTCGCCATTGTGAATGCCGAGAACGCGTCGCACGGTTTCGGCCTCGCCCCGGACATGGCGCAGGCGCTGTTCCAGGCTGGCACCGACGTGATCACGCTCGGCAACCACGCGTGGGACCGCAAGGAGATCATCCCGTTCATTTCCGACACGCCGAAGCTGCTGCGCCCGCTGAACTATCCGCCCGGCACGCCGGGCGCCGGTTCGATCGTGCTGGACATCGGCAACGGCCGCCGCGCGCTCGTGCTACAGGCGATGGGTCGCTTGTTCATGGACGCGCTGGACTGCCCGTTCCGCGGGATCGCTGCCGAGCTGTCCCGTCATCGCCTGGGCGGCACGGTGGCAGCGATTTTTGTCGATTTCCACGCCGAGGCTTCGAGCGAGAAAATGGCGTTCGCACATTTTCTCGACGGTAAAGTGTCCGCCGTGGTGGGCACGCACACGCATTGTCCGTCTGCGGACGCGCAGGTCTTGCCCGGCGGCACAGCATTCCAGTCGGATGCGGGGATGTCAGGCGATTACGACAGTGTTATCGGCATGCAGAAGGATGCGGCGACGCTGTCGTTCTGGCGGAAGATGAGGGGCGAGAAGCTGAATCCGGCGGAGGGCGAGGCGACGGTGTGCGGCGTGTTCGTCGAGACGGATGACCTGACCGGCCTCGCGAAGCGAATCGAGCCGGTCAGGATAGGTGGGCGGTTGACACCGGCGATGCCGGCAGACTGAGTGGGTCATTGCGAGGGCGGACCGCTGAGGCAAGGCTGATCAGCGGCAGCGGGGTCCGACGGGAATTGCTTCGGCCGTGTTGGCTCGCAATGACGCTTTCCCGGACTACACCCGCTCGACCAAAGCAGCGATCCCCTGGCCAACCCCGATGCACATCGTGGCGATCGCCTGTTTGCCGCCGGACTGCTCAAGGGCGTTCACGGCGGTCAGCGCCAACCGTGCGCCCGACATGCCCAGCGGATGACCAAGCGCAATTGCGCCGCCATGCGGATTCACGTGGTCCGCGTCATCCGGTAGGCCGAGCTGCCGTAGCACCGCCAGGCTCTGTGCGGCAAACGCTTCGTTCAGCTCGATCACGTCGATTTCGCCCAAACTAACGCCAGTTTTCGCCAGCAGTTTCTGGACCGCGGGCGCCGGCCCGATACCCATGATGCGCGGCGCGACGCCAGCGGTGGCCATCGCGACGACGCGGGCGCGCGGGGTGAGACCGTGCCGGCGTGCGCCGGCCTCAGATGCGATGATCAGTGCCGCGGCGCCATCATTGACCCCCGATGCGTTGCCAGCGGTGACGGTGCCAGGCTCACGGAACGGTGTCCTCAGCTTCGCGAGGCCTTCCAGGGTCGTGTCGCGACGCGGGTGCTCGTCGGTGTTCACCACCGTGTCGCCCTTCCGCCCCTTGATCGTAACTGCAACGATCTCCCTGGCAAAGAACCCACTATCCGCTGCCTGCGCGGCGCGCACCTGGCTGCGATATGCAAATTTGTCCTGATCCTGACGGGAGATCTGGAATTCCTCGGCGACATTCTCGCCGGTTTCCGGCATCGATTCCGCGCCGTACACTTTTTTCATCTGCGCGTTGACGAAGCGCCAGCCGATCGTCGTGTCGTAGATTTCCGAGGAGCGGCTAAACGCCTCCGTCGCCTTGCCCATCACGAATGGTGCGCGCGTCATGCTCTCGACGCCGCCAGCGACGATGAATTCCGCCTCGCCAGTCTTGATCGCGCGCGCCGCGGTGCCGACCGCGTCGAGGCCGGAGCCGCACAGGCGGTTGACTGTCGATCCGGAAATGCTCTGCGGTAGGCCAGACAGCAAGACTGCCATGCGCGCGACGTTGCGATTGTCCTCGCCGGCCTGGTTGGCGCAGCCGAGGATCACGTCGTCGAGCGCTTCCCAATCCACGTTGGCATGGCGGTCTTTCAGTGCGCGGATCGGATGCGCGGCGAGGTCGTCGGTGCGCACGTCGCGCAGCGCGCCGGCGTAACGGCCGATCGGGGTGCGGGCGAAGTCGCAGATATAGGCCTCGGTCATAGGCGTTTTCTCCCGGTGTTTGCTTCCGCGCGGTGTTCCAGTGGTGTGTAGCGTGGGGGCGGGGAGGTGGGAAGGCGCGCCGCACGGGT
>JASHQG010000594.1 GCA_030037665.1 Acetobacteraceae bacterium | reverse complement strand
GCCAAATGCCGGACCGTGCCGCCAGGATAAAACCACGGGAGGCCACCGATGTTCATCCGCAACGCCTGGTACGTCGCGGCCTGGGCCGATGAGATCGGCGAGGCACCACTCCCCCGCCGCATCTGCAATGAACCCATCGTGCTTTACCGCGACGCCCAGAACCGGGTCTCGGCACTGCTCGACATGTGCTGCCACCGTGGCGCGCCGCTGCATATGGGCAAGGTCGTGGAGCAAGGGCTACAATGTGGCTACCACGGCCTGATCTTCGACCGCAGCGGCGCCTGTGTCTCTGTGCCGGGCCAGGATCGCATCCTCCCGCGCACCCAGGTGCGCAGCTTTCCTGTCGTGGAGCAGGATGCGTTCGTGTGGATCTGGATGGGTGATCCGGCAAAAGCGGATCCGGCGCAGATCGTCCCGTGGCCGTATCACAACGACCAGACGAACTGGCCGCACAGGCATACCATGTATCCCATCAAGGCCGCAGCCATGCTGATGGTCGATAACCTGATGGACCTGACGCATCTCGGCTATGTCCATACGTCCACGATCGGCGGCAATCCGTCGCAGCATGTCGAAGCGAAGATGGAAACCGAGCGCACACCGCTCGGACTGAAATTCACCCGCTGGATGCTGAATTCCGTGGCGCCACCGACCTACGTGAAGGCGGTGGGCTTCCAGGGACGCATCGACCGCTGCCAGCGGTTCGAATTCGTCGCGCCGGGTTCGGTGCTGCAATGGACCGGCGCCGCTGAAGTCGGTACTTATCGCGACGGCGACACCAGCGACAGCAAGCTGCAATTCCGTTTGTTCCACGGCCTGACGCCGGAAACGGAAACGAGCTGCTTCTATTTCTGGTCTAGTGCGAACGGCTTCCGCCAGGACGATCCGACCGCCACGCAGCAGTTGTTCGATCAGGTCGGCGCCGCGTTTCTCGAGGACAAGGCTGTGGTCGAGGCGCAACAGGCTCGACTTGCCGAACTGGGCGAAGGCGGCCTGGTGGATATCGTCACCGACGCGGCGCGGCTGCACATGCGGCGGACAGCGCAGCGGCTGCTCGCCGAGGAGCAGCCCCCGCAGGCTTTCGCGGCAGCCTGACCCGGCGTCGCGCCGAGGATCGCCGCGCTCCCAGCGGGAAGCCAGGCCGTGATGGGCCGGGCCTGATCCGCCCTTCCACGCACGGTCTTACCTGCCGGCATCAACCGGCTACACACCGATGCGGCGACGATGGCCGATCGCCCGGGCTACGGCGCGCAGGGCTGCTGCACGTTGGCAGGGTGATCCGGCCGCGGGTCAGCGGCCGGCGCCGGCGAACGCGCAATGACGCTGACGGACGCGGCGACCACTACGACTGCTGCCGCGTTGTGCGCGAAAACCAGAAGCCCAGCAGAAGCAGCAAGACGCCGCCTGATGCGAACACCGCGCCATAGCCGAATTGCGCGATGGCCACGCCGAGCACGGCGGCGCCCATCGCCTGGCTCAGGAAAAAGCAGGAGTAGAACAAGGACACCGCCGCACCCCGGGCTTCGACTGCCATTTGTGTTGCGTTGGTCTGCAGCGTGTTGTGGAACATATAGAGCGCAAAGCCGAGCGCTGCCATGAGCGGCGGCAGGGCGTACCCGGGAAGGCGTGCGAGCGCGATCAGGCACACGGCCAGGATGACTCCGCCCAACCGAATCATCCCGCGTTCCTTGGCAAGCGGCACGATCCAGCGCGCACAGAGGCTGTAGCCAAGTCCTCCGATTCCGAAACAACCGAGGATCAATCCGACACGGACGAAATCAAAGCCGAAGGCCTGCCGCAGAAACGCGCCCAGATAAGCCAGCGTCCCAAAGAACACTGCGCCTTCGATGGAAATTGCGAGCAGCACGGCGCGCGGCCGTGGCGCTTTGACCAGTAGGACGTATTGGGTCAGCAGCTGGCGCAGTTCCAGCGGCGTCGGTGTGCGCACCTGCATCACGCGTGGCGAGCGCAGTTCCAGCCACAACAGGCTCGCGACGACGCCGAATGTCGCGCCCAGCAGCACGAAGACTACCCGCCAGGTTACAAAATGGATCAGGATGGCGCCGAGGGTCTGGCCGCAGATCACACCCAGCAGTTGGCCGGACAGAATGCGCGCCAGTACTGGCTGGCGAACCTGGTATGGCACTGCGTCGCCGACATAGGCCAATGACAACGGCAGGATCGCAGCAGTGGTCGTACCGGCGACCAGGCGGAACATCGCGAGCGCCGCGAGCGAATGCGCGGTTGCGGCGGCGGCGATCACCACGGCGGACAGGGTCACCGCCAGCGTGATGACGCAGTATTTGCCAAACCGGTCACCGATCGGACCGCAGATGATCTGGGCGAGACCGTAGGCGAGCGCGAATGCCGTGACGATCACCGACGCGTGGCTGGTGCTGACGGCGAACGCGTTTGCGACCTCGGGCAGCAACGGATCGGTGATACGCAGGCACGTGGACGCGCAGAACGCTGCGGTGCTGAGCAGCATGATCGGGCGGAGAGTCTGCACGCGCACGGCGGCACGCCCCGAAAACGCCATTCCGGCCGGCGTCCGGAAAGGTTCGCTAAGAACGAGTGTCACACCGCGGTCTCCGCGCCTCGGGGTTCAGCGCACCGCAACGCGCCGGATCACCTCGATCGCCAGTGCAACACCGGCGGCATCGACATCGAGGTGCGTACATGCGCGTGCCCGGTAACGGCCCATCGTCGAGATCATCACGCCTTCCTCGCGCGCGCGGTCGGCGAGATCGTCCGCGTCCATACCGGTGCCGGCGGTGTCGAAGAACACCAGGTTGGTTTCCGGTTCCTCCAGGACCAGGCCGCGAATTTGCGCCAGCCCGTGAGCGAGGTTCTTGGCGTTGGCGTGGTCGTCGGCCAGTCGCTCGATATTGTGGTCGAGCGCGTACAGGCACGCCGCGGCGCAGACCCCGCCCTGGCGCAGTGCACCGCCCATGCGCTGCTTCCAGCGCCACGCGTCGTCGATGAATGCCGCCGAACCGCACAGCACCGCCCCCAGCGGCGCACCCAGTCCCTTGGTGAAATCGAGCCACACCGAATCACAACCCGCCGCCATGTCCTTGGCTGCGATGCCGGCAGCGACAGACGCATTCATCAAGCGTGCGCCGTCCATGTGGGTGGCGAAGCCGAGTTGATGCGCTGCATCGAGCACCCCATTCAGCTTGTCCAGCGGCCACACTGAGCCGCCGCCAAGATTCGCCGTCTGCTCGACCGCGACCAGCACCTGCGTCGGGATGTTGCGGCGCTTCTCCCGCACCGCCTGGCGCAGTGCGTCGGCGTCGAATTGGCCGCGGGCACCACGCAGACCGAGCACAGAAGCGCCGGTCAGCGCGCCCGGCGCTCCGCCTTCGTTGCTGATGATATGTGCGCTCTCATGTGCGATGACTTCATCGCCAGGCTGGCAGTGGGTCAACAGCGAGATCTGGTTGCACATCGTGCCGGAGGGGAGAAACATCGCCGCCTCCTTGCCGAGCAACGCCGCCATCCTGTCGCACAATGCATGGATCGTCGGATCGTCACCATGTTGTTCGTCACCAACCTCGGCGTGCAGCATAGCGTCCCGCATGCCCGGCGACGGTTTGGTCTGCGTATCGGAATAGAGGTTCACCCGCACAGGGGGCAGCGAGGCGGCGGGGCGCGGCGGCGCGTACAGCATAACGGCGTCTCCATCTGGCGGCGCGAGCCTTGGGCCACGAGCGCCGCCAGATCAAGCCCCGGCTCCGGCATTGCGAGGAACGAGGCGGGCGAAGCCAGCTCCGTTGCGATGCATTGCAAGGCTGGCCGGGGCCGGAGCAATCTCCCCGGATCATTGCTTTGTCGCTGCGCACCTCGCAATGACGCAGCGATCGGAGAAGCCCATGCCTGACGTCACAGAGAGCAGTGGCACGCTTGGCGCGCGGATCAGCGGCATCGATCTGTCGCGACCGCTGTCAGGTGGGGATTTCGCGCTGATCCTGCGCGTGCTGAGCGAGCGCGGCGTGGTGTGTTTTCCCGACCAGGGCCTCGATCCGGCCGCGCAGGCCGCATTTAGCCGCCGGTTCGGTGAGCTGGAGGTGCATGTTTCGGGTGCGTTTCAGGTGCCGGACCAGCCGGAGGTCATGATCCTCTCCAACATGGTCGAGAACGGCCGACCGATCGGCCTGGCCGATGCCGGCCAGGACTGGCACACCGACATGTCGTTCAGCCGGACGATCGCTTTCGTCAACGTACTGTATGCGCTGAAGGTGCCGCGGCGGAATGGCCGCGTGCTGGGTGACACCCAGTTTGCCGACATGGCTGAGGCCCATGAAGACCTGCCCGACGAACTGAAGACACGCCTGGCCGGCATGACCGCGACCCACGATTTCGCAAAATTCTGGGATAGGATGCGCGCCCGTGGCGGCGCAGGCAGCGTGCGCAAGCCGCTGACCGAGGCGCAGCGCCGCAGCAAGCCACCAGTGTCGCAGCCCATCATTGTGACGCACCCGCTGTCCGGCCGGAAAATACTTTACGCCAATCCCGGCTATGCCCTGCGCATCGACGGCCTGCCGCAGACCGAGAGCAACACGCTGCTTGACGCGCTGTTCGTCCACCAGTTGCAGCCAAAATATCGGTTCGCCCACCAATGGTCGGAACATGATGTGCTGATGTGGGACAACATCCGCACCATGCACAATGCGGTAGCTGACTACGGACCTGACGAACACCGCCTGGTGCGGCGCTGCCAGGCGATGGCGGACCTTGTGTTCCGGCCTGGCTGGGCGGCGCAGACGATGCGTGCCGCTGCCTGACCGGCCGGAGCGTCAGGCGCGCGGCAGCGCCTGTGGTTCAGTCGTACCTCCGCGCTTGAAATAGGGTGGGGGGCTAGGGCATATGCCGCACATGGCACACACGATTCGCGAAAAGCGGAAGTTGCTGGCCCGGGTGAGGCGCATCCGCGGCCAGGTCGAGGCGATCGAGCGCGCGCTCGAAGGCGATGCGGAGTGCGAACAGGTCATGCACCTGATCGCTGGGGCGCGGGGCGCCATGGCGGGATTGATGGCCGAAGTCGTCGAAGATCACGTTCTCAGCCACCTCGTTGATGACACGAAGCACCCCGGCGCGCTGAATACTGACGCGGCGCAGCAACTACTGGAATTGGTTCGAACCTACCTCCGGTGAGGTCACCATGAGCAAAACCGGTATTGCCGCCGAGACGCTCCAGCACTCCCATGTCTTCCTCGGCACCGGACACGAACAGAGCGAACGCCGGATGTGGGCCGTCATCGTGTTGTGTGGGGCGATGATGGTCGCCGAGGTCGTCGGCGGCACGCTGTTCGGCTCCATCGCCCTGGTGGCCGACGGATTACACATGAGCACGCACGCCGGCGCACTCTCGCTCGCCGCTTTGGCCTATTCCTATGCGCGCCGGCATGAGGACGATCCGCGCTTCACCTTCGGCACCGGAAAGCTCGGGGACCTGGCCGGGTTCACCAGCGCGGTCATCCTGGCGATGATTGCCCTTCTGATTGGCTACGCAGCCGTGAGCCGAATCTTCGAGCCGGTATCGATCCAGTTCTCCGAAGCCATTCTGATTGCCGCGCTGGGGCTCGCTGTGAATGTCGCAAGTGCATGGTTACTCGGCGGTGGACACCAAGGTGACCACGCGCATGGCCACCCTCACGTCCATGGTCAGCACGCGCATCAACACGATGAAACCCGACACATTGTGACCCCCACCGGCCCGGTCAAACTGGAGATCTTCGGGGACGGCGTCCCGCCGCGGTTTCGCCTGCGTGCCGAAGCCGGACCGCCGCTCAGCCCGGCAACGGCCACTGTGGAGACGGTGCGACCCGACGGCGCACATCAGGTCTTTGCCATGACCGACCGCGGCGGGTTCCTGGAATCGGTCGACGAAATCCCGGAACCGCATAGCTTCTCGGTGCACGTGGGTCTGGGTACAGAGCCGCTCGTCGTGTCCTTCGATGAACATGGGCACGCACACGGAAGAGCGGCGCGCGACAACAACATGCGGGCGGCGTTGATTCACGTGATGGCAGATGCGGCTGTCTCGGTGCTGGTGATCGCCGGCCTACTGCTGGCCCGCGCATTCGGCTGGCTGTGGATCGACCCCGTGGTCGGCATCGTGGGCGCCTGCGTGATTGCCAGTTGGTCCTATGGACTGATCCGCGATACCGGGGCCATATTGCTGGACATGAATCCTGACCGCCGCATGGCGGAGAACCTGCGGCAGGCGATCGAGAATGACGGCGACACGCTGTCCGACCTGCATCTTTGGCGGCTGGGACCGGGGCATCTGGGCGCGATCGTATCGATCGGCACGCAGAGCGGCCGTAACCAGGATTATTACCGGGCGAAGCTGGCGCGGTTCGGCTCGCTGTCGCATCTGACCATCGAGGTGCATCCGCTGCCGATGTGAGCGGTCCCAGACCGGTCGGGCGACGCGCTGCCGAACGCCTGCAACGTGGGGGACGCATTCAATACGCCAGCGAGGAAGCCTCGACATTGATCCGGTTTGTAGGTACGCCTCGGATGATCGCGACTTGAACGCCGCTCGGAATATCGTGACGTCGGGCCGGAACGTCGGCGTCCGGACAATGGAAATCCCCGGCCTTTAGCCCGTTTATGACCTAAAAAACGTCGGGACGGGTCCGGATGCGGCGCGCGGCTCGTCACGCCGCAAGCGCTCTGCGAGGTGGCGTTCCGACGTCCGTTAGCCCGCCTGGGGCAGCTCCATCCGTACTGCGACGGCGGCACTGGCGATCACCGAGGTGTCGCGTCCCGTCTCATCAGGCACGTCCAGACCGCCCTTCACCACTTTCACGCTCACCACGCCGTGCGGCAGCGACTGCTGGACCGCCGCGACATCTACAAGCTCAGGCTTCTGCACCCCGATAGTTACTTCCACCTGCATCGCCTTCGAATCCACGGCCAGCGAGCGGATGAACGTCAGCGAACTGTGATGCAGCGCATCCTGCACCGCGCGCAGTGCGGCCTTCGTGTAATCGCCGCCATGCAGGTCATTGCCGGCGCCCAACTCCAGGATGATGCGTTTCGCGGTCATAGCGCGCCCTCCCTCAGGGAACATCCAGCCGCACGACGGCGGCCGCGTGCGCAATCAGCGTCGAGCTCGTCGCGGCATCGTTGAAGATCTCCAGTCCACCATCGACCACATTCACCGTGCCGGTACCGTGCGGCAGCACCGCGAGCACCTCCGCTTTATCCACCTTCTCGGGATGCGGCACGCCGATGGTCACTTCCACCTGCATGCTGTCGACATGCAAGCCGACGGCATCAGCGATAGAGAGGCCATTATGCCACAGCGCGTCGCGCAGCGCGCGCACCGCCGCCTTGGTCGGTTCGGTACCTCGGATGTCGGTACCCATGCCGATCTCCAGCACCATGCGTTTCAGCGTCATCCGTCGCGAACTCCCGGCTTCCTGATGATCCTGGCACCCTATGCGCTGGCGTGCGACGTGTCACCCGAATGCGCGGCGGATACGGCCCCAGTCCTCCACAGCGTGTTCCTGGCCCGGAGGAATCGAAAACACCACCTGTGCGAAACCCGCCGCGGCCAACGCTGCGATGTGCTCCTTTTGCTCTCGCTCAGTGCCGATGAAGCTGGTTCGACGCAGCATCTCGGCGCTGAGGAACGGTCGCTCGTCCGGCCGGACGAACATCAGATGCCCGCGATGGTTCTGCAAATAATAGGAGTCGCGGTCAAAGGTGCGCGCATGCTCCACATAGCCGCGCACCGCATCTTCGAACTGCGGCAACATGGCCAGTGGCGCCGGATAACCGGCCAGTGCCGTGTCCGCTGCGCGGTGCAGCAGCATCGACGCGCGCGGTCCTGCGAGAGCCATGCCACGCGGCCCGTCAGCCGGCTCACCTTCATCCAGCACCGCGCCGCCGACCCAGGCAACGGCGGCCAGCTCCTCGGCCTTGCGGCCGGCGTCGAGCCAAGCCTTGCGCATTTGCTCGAGCGTCGCAGTGCCGCGTTGCACGTCGGCGACATTGTCGATCCAGGCGGCGCCGAGCTTCGCCGTGAGCGCCCGCGCGCGCGGACCGGACGCGGCGATATAGACCGGAATGGGATCTCTGACATTGATCAGGCCAAGCTCCGGATTGAGATAGCGGATCTTCCGCCGCTTGCCTTCGATCACCAACTCCACCGTCTCGCCGCGCCACAGCGCCTGCACTTGGTTGATGTACTGCTCCATGTCGGCGAGTTTCACCGCGCCGAGGCCCATCGTGCGGCGCCCGGTAAACCCGGTGCTCACGCCGAAAATGAGCCGCCCGGGCGCCAGCTTGTTCAGTGATGCGAATGCGGTCGCGGCAACTGGGGCGATGCGGTTGGACGGAATCAGAACGCCGGTTCCCAGCTTGATGCGCGTCGTCTTCATCGCCGCCGCGGCCATGGCCACGAACGGGTCGGCGTTCAGCATCTGCGTGTCGAAGAACCAGGCGTGACTGAACCCGAGTTCCTCGGCACGGCGCACCAGGCGCCAGGAATCCGCGGCGGTCGGGATGGCGATGCCGAATTGCATGGCGGGGGTCCTTGTCTGGCGTGTCCTCGCGACGGTAATTGCTACGGCAGGCTGCCTGAGTCCACCGCCGGTTCGCCGCACCATGAACCTATTGCTTGATCTCGACGGAACGCTGATCGACTCGATGCCGGGCATTCGCGCGAGCTGCCTGGCGGCGCTGGACGCGCTTGGCCACGCACCAGATCCTGAGATGGATTTCAGAGGCCTGGTCGGTCCGCCGCTGCCGGAGGTCATGCGCCGATTGCTCCGGTCTTATGGCGATGACCGGATCGATCTTGCCGTCACCGCATATCGCGCCCATTACGGAGAGAGCGGCATGTATCTGGCGACCGTCTATCCCGGCGTTGCGGAAACGCTGGAGCATCTGCACCGGCGCGGCACGCGTATGTTCGTGGCGACTTCCAAGCGCACGGTATTCGCCGCACCGATTGCCCATCGCCTGGGTCTGGCGGAGTGGCTGCACGGTATTTATGGCACCGAACCGGACGGCAGCCTGGACCACAAGGCCGATCTGATCGCCGCCCTGTTGCGTGCGGAACGATTGGCGACGGCAAGCGCAGCGATGGTAGGCGATCGTTCGCACGATATTGAGGGCGCGCGGACCAACGGCATCCGCGCCATTGGCGCCCTGTGGGGTTACGGCAGCCGCGCAGAACTGCAAGCAGCCGGTGCCGACGTGTTACTGGACCATCCGTTGGAATTGGCCGAGGTTTTGGCGTAAGCGTCGATCACGTTGGGCTAACCAATCCTCGCCCTGCGCCGAGCAGGCCAGGCTACGCTGCGGGATTGGCGCGGCCGGAAGAGCTGGCCGCTACTGGCAACGCCAAGGCCCTTGCCCCTGAGGCACCCGTCGGCATCATGGCGCAGCGTGGGAAACTTCAGCAGATCCGGCATGGCCTTTGGTTTTGAAATCCTGATTGTCCTGCTGCTCATTCTGATCAACGGCCTGTTTGCCATGGCCGAGCTGGCGCTCGTCTCGGCCCGACGCGCGCGACTGGCGGTGCTGGAGCGAAAGGGACTGGCTGGCGCCACCATGGCCAGGCTCCTCGCAGAGGAACCGCAGCGGTTCCTGCCGACCGTACAGGTCGGCATCACTCTGGTTAGCGTGTTCACCGGTGTGTTCGGCGGTGCCCGCATCGCGCACCATGTCGATGCCTGGCTGCGGCAGTTTCCCGGACTGGCTCCGGCAGCGACATCGCTGTCGCTCGTGATCGTCGTGGTGGTGACGACCTATTTGACACTGGTGTTCGGCGAGCTGATCCCGAAGCAGCTCGCGCTGCGCCGCCCGGAACACGTCGCCGCGCGCGTCGCGCGTCCGCTGTCCTGGACCGCCCGCATCACCGCACCGGCCGTTTGGCTCTTGGGCCGGTCAACTGGGGTGATCCTACGGATCTTCGGGCTGAACCGCCCCACCGAGCGGACCGTCACCGAGGAGGAACTCAAGGCCTTGCTCTCCGAGGGCGCTCAGGCCGGCGTCCTCGAGGCGGAAGAGCATGACATGATCGAGCGCGTGCTGAGGCTGGCCGACAAGCCGGTGCGGGCGATCATGACGCCGCGCACCGAAATCGCCTGGATCGACCAGACCGACCCACCCAAGGATGTGGCGGCGACGCTGAAGGCGGCGCCGCACTCCCGCTTCGTCGTGTGCGACCAGTCGATCGACAACGTGGTGGGCGTGGTGCAGGCGAAGGATATACTTGACCGCATGCTGGGCGGCGAACCGGTATCGGTGACCGCGGCGCTGCGCCAGCCGATCGTGGTGCCCGACACCGTGACCGCGCTGGACGCGCTGGAGCGGCTCAAAGCCGACCCGTTGGGCATGGCGCTGGTGATGGACGAATACGGGAGCTTTGAAGGGGTGGTTACCGCCGCCGACGTGCTTGAGGCGATCGTCGGCGAACCGACCGACGTCGCCGGGCACGGCGCGGACGGTGCGGCGGCGGGTGAGGGCACGTTCGTGATGGATGGCATGATGCCGGTGGACGAGCTGAAATCCCGGCTTGAGCTGCCTGATCTGCCGGCCGAGGGTAGCTATCACACGCTGGCCGGGCTCATGCTGGCTCTGCTGCGCCGGGTACCGGCGGTCGGCGACCGCATTGTGTTTGCAGGCTGGCGATTCGAGGTGCTGGAAATGGACGGACGGCGCGTGGACAAGGTCCAAGCCAGCCGCGAACCGACGGCCGAAGGTTAGCGCGGCGTGCAATCCGCGAGACGCCCCTTGGCATGACCGGCGCCACCATCACCCAATGCGCCGTTTTGGTCGGGGGCTTCGGTACGCGTCTCGGAACGCGGACGGCCAACACACCAAAACCGATCCTGCCGTGCGGAGACCGGCCGTTTCTGGCGTGGCTGCTGCGCGAGTTCGTGCGGTTCGGCGTGACGGAGTTCCTGCTGCTGACGGGCTATCTGTCCGCCGAAGTGGAGAAGGCGGCGCAGGACATCGTTGCCACGCTGCCGCGCGAAGCGCGCATCAGCATTTCAGAGGAGCCCGTCAGCGCCGGCACCGGTGGCGCGATCTACCATGCCCGGGACAGGCTGGGCGACCGATTCCTGGTCTGCAACGGCGACTCGTTGTTTGATTGCAATATCGCCGATCTGCTCGCCGCTGCGGCGAAGGACGGCGAATCCGTCACGGGCCGCATGGTGCTGCGGCAGTTGGCCGACGCATCGCGCTTCGGCGTGGCGACACGCGACGGCGATCACATCACCGGCTTCTCCGAACGGCCGCCGCCCGGCACCGGCGGCCTCATCAACGCGGGCATTTACGTGTTCCGCCGGCGCCTGGTCGACTCGCTGACGGCGCAGTGTTCGCTGGAGGCCGATATTCTGCCGGATTTGGCAGGCAGTCGGGCGCTGCGTGGCACGCTGGGCGGCGGCTATTTCCGCGACATCGGCACTCCCGAGGACTTTGCCCGCGCGCAGGTGGAAATTCCGCAGCTGCTGCACCGCCGCGCCGTATTCTTTGACCGCGACGGCGTGCTGAACGTTGACCATGGTTACGTCGGTACACGCGAGCGGTTCGAATGGATGCCTGGTGCGCTCGAGGCGATCCGTTATGTCACCGAGGCTCGTTGGCACGTGTTCGTGGTCACCAACCAATCTGGCGTCGCACGTGGCCACTATGACGAGGCAGCAGTGCGCGATCTGCTTGACTGGATGGCCGATGAGGCACGCCGCGCCGGTGGAACGATCGACGACGTGCGCTATTGCCCATTCCATGAATCGGCGGTGGTCGACGCCTATCACCGCGCCAGCGACTGGCGCAAACCGGGGCCGGGCATGGTGCTGGATCTGATACGCACGTGGGAACTTGATCCGGTACGCGGCGTCATGATCGGCGATCAGCCGACGGATATGGCCGCGGCAGCAGCGGCCGGGGTACCGGGACATCTGTTCCCGGGCGGGAATTTACTCGAGTTTGTACAGCGAATAGTGCGGCCATAAACGTCATTGTGACGAGCATGGTAACGAAGCGGTCCCCCGCGGGGAGCTCGCTTCGTCGCTGCGCTCGTTGCATGACGCGGGCGGAGGCGTCGGCTGGTATCCGTCCGTCAGCGTGCCGAGGAATGAGATGATGTCCGACTCGTCCTGCGCGCTCATGGCCGAGGCCTCGCCCAATTTGCGGTTGAACGGCGGATCAGTCACATCGACGTTTGGCTGGTACTGCGGCGAAATGTCGTTGAACTTCGCAACCGTCCCATTGTGCGCCCGGGGGTAGACACGCTGCGGTTCCGTGTCGCGGAAATTGTAGAAATCCATCACCTGCTGCAGCGTATGAAATACGCCATTATGAAAGAACACATGACGTGTCGCGACGTTGCGAAGCGTTGGCGTGAGGAACATGCCGCAGTACTGCGTCTGCTGACGCATATCGGTGCGATACGGACCGCAGATGCCCAGATCGAAGTATTTCGGATTGCGGTTCGCCACCAGTGCCGCGTTCCGCGGCGCACCCAGCGCTTCATACTGATAATCGGTGAACACGGGTGGCAGCCCGTCAGGCGTCGGCTTGTCGAGATGGCAGCCGCCACAATCCGCTTTTGCCGGATCGTTGAACAGTTGATAGCCGCGCAGTTCGGCCGGCGTGAGTGGCAGTTTGCCCTCGAGCCAGTCGTCAAACTTGCTGGTGTAGGGATGGAAATGCGAGTCCTCGATCTGGTAACGCGAGACTGCGAACATCGCCTCGGCGACCGCGAGGCGTGGTTGGTCGAATATCGACTCGCCGAACAATTGCACGATGCGCGGCGCATAGGGTGCGCGCCGCAACTTCGCGGCGACTGCCGCTATCGTACCGGCGGCCATTTCGAACGGGCTGAGCAGCGGGAACGTCGCCTGGCTTTGCAGCGTGTCGGCGCGGCCGTCCCAGAACAGGCCCCCTTGCGGCACCATGTTGACAGCTGATTGCGCCGTGCTTTGTGCGGTCTTCAACGCACGGGGGGCATTCTGGCCGAGCGCGGCCATCTGCGTCAGGTTGACGTTTTCAGTCTCCTCATTATCCGGACCGATGCTGAAATTGGGCTGGCGTTCCAGGTACATCAGAGATGGCACTGCTCGGACGCCCTGGCTGGTCATGTGCGGTCCGCCGTCCATTGCCGGCAGATCGTTCGGTGGTCCGTAGTGGTGTGCCGGGCTGTGACAGGAGACGCAGGCAAGGCGGCCCGACGCAGAGAGGCTTTTGTCGAGGAACACCAGGCGTCCAAGCTGCGCCATCGCCGACAACGGCGTCGCAGGCGGCCGCACCAGATGCACAGGGTGGGGATTTTCCCCAACCGGGACGGCTCCGCCTCTCGCGTTGACCAGCAGGGCGAGAGCGCCGGCGACGATTGCGATGAGTCGCCTGCACACGGGCACGTTCCTCACTTCGCGGCTGCGGTCGGTGGCAGGCCGGTTTCGGTGTTCAACAACAGGATCCGGTTCCTGTCTCCCGAGCGGAAGTTGAACATGTCCATGATCGACCCGGCACCGGCGTCGAACGATCCGCCGCCGAGCCGCTTGCCGTGCAGCCAGTTGTCTTCAATGAAGCGCACGACCGAAGCCAGCGACACGTGCACGTGGCTCACGTAATCGGGCTTGGCCCAGGGCGAGATCACGAGGAACGGCAGGCGCGTGCCGGGACCACAGCGGCCGTTCACCGGCTTGCCCAGTACGCCGGGACGCGGCCTGCTGAAGCCGCACCGACCAGGCCCATTGAGCTGATCCGCCTCAGGGTCGTACGAGGCACTGGTCGGCCTGGTAAAAGCATGGTCGTACCAGCCGTCCGAGTCATCCCAGGTGATCACCACGGCCGTGCGCTTCCAGTCGGGCTGCTGCATCAAAAAATTGATCAGCGTCGCCGTGCCGGATTGTTCGTCCAGCGGGTCCGAATAGCCTGCATGACCATCCTGGTAGGCAGGCAACTTGATATACGCGACAGACGGGAAGTTGCCCGCTTTCACCGCATCGTAAAAGTCCTTGAGGCCGTATTCGTGGTTGGCCGGATCCCTGGTCTTGCCGTCACCCTCGAACGTGTAGCCGATTGCATCGTCGGAACTCGGCCGCGCGTGCTGTGGATTGGCGGTCGACGCATAGTACTGGAACCAGTTGTGGTGCGGGATGTAGTCGACGACGGTGGTGCCGACGACGGTCGAGTGCGTGCTGCGCTTGCAGCCAGTGGTGCCGTTCGCATTCTTGGCACCGAGGTCGAAGCCGCCCATGAACCCGCCCCAGGTAATGCTGGCAGCATTCAGCAGGTCGCCGATGTTCCTGCCCCGCATCATCGCCTGATCCTTCGGTTTGGAGCACACGTCGTGGCCGGGGTCCACGTCGTTGATCATCGTCAGCCCGCTTTGGGCGTCGCTGATGTAGTATGTCCATTTCCGCAGCGTGGACGGGTTTTGGCTGGCCGCGACGATGTTCATACCGTTCGTTTGGCCGGCGACGACGTTGAGTGCACCGGGAGTCGATGGACCGTAGGTGTCTGTATAAGCGTTGTCGTCCATCGCGAAATGCTGCGCCCATTGCCAGATCGCGGTGACGGTGTTGCCGTCGTAATAGCCCATCACCTGGCCTTTGGTGCCGAACGCACCGACGCCGCCGGGCGTGCCCTTGCCGGTGTGCAAGGGAAACAAGTCTGCCCTGCCGTGATTGTACGCCTGTTGTTCTGCCGTGTAGGTGTGGTCCTGGTCAGCGGTTGCCGCCTGCGTACGGTCGAGCCGGAACGGCTCTGAGGCGCCGGTGCCATTGGCGGTATTGGTGAAATTAGGATTGCGGCTCAGAAGGCCTGCACGGAGCAGGTTGTTCACCCACGGTGCGGACCGTAGCGCCGTGAAGGCCGGTTCGCCGGGTGGGTTGGTGGCCTTCGGATAGGTCGCAAAGTAATGGTCGAATGAGACGTTCTCATTGAAAATCACCACCAGGTGCTTAATCGGCGTTGCGGTCGGCACCGAGTCCTGCAGGTGTTTGATCGGCGGGGCGCTCGCCACCGCGGCCTTGGGTGGTCCACCGGACGCATCGGCAGGCGCAACCGTTCCACCGGGCGTCGCGGCGGACAAGGTGCCTCCGGCAGCGCTGCCCAGCAGGATGGCAGCGACAGAAAACAGCTGTTTTCGCAGTG
>JASHQG010000593.1 GCA_030037665.1 Acetobacteraceae bacterium | reverse complement strand
GTCCCCAACCTCGTCGCGGGCGGCCTCTCTTCACGCCGCTCGCGCATGGTCGCGGCGATCCTGCCGACCATTGCCCACGCCATGTTCGCTGAGCTGGTTCAGGCGTTCACCGACGCCATGCGCGGCGGCGGCTATCAGGTGATGCTCGCGCTCAGCGGCTATGACGAGGTGACCGAGGCTGATCTCCTGCGCGGCCTCATAGGCCGTCGCCCCGACGCGATGCTGATCACCGGCACCCACCACGCCGCGCCGATCCGGCAGATGATCGCAGAGGCTGGCATCCCCGTGGTGGAAATGTTCGACGTGACAGCGCAGCCGATCGACATGCTGGTCGGGCTCGATCACGCCGAAGTTGGCACCGCCGTTGCCGAGCGTTTCCTCAATCAGAGCCACGACAGCTTCGCCATGTTCGCGGCTGGGGATCCGCGTGCTCAGGTGCGCCGCCGCGCCTTCACTGCGACGGTGCAGCGTGCCGGCGGTGCCGTGCTCGCCGATACGATCCTGCCGGCACCGAGCACTATCGCCGCAGGACGTCAGGCGTTGCGCGATCTCGCGCCGTCGCTGACCCGACGCACGGCGTTGTTCTGCAGCTCCGATCTGCTCGCGTTCGGCGCCATCACCGAAGCCCGCGTTCAAGGCATCCGCGTGCCTGACCGGTTGTCGGTGTGCGGCTTCGGCAATTTCGAGCTCAGCGCCACCAGCGAGCCAGCCTTCACCACGGTCAGCATCGAAGGCCGTGCGATCGGCGCGAACGCGGCGAACCTGCTCCTGCGGCGGCTCGGCGGCGATCCGCCGGGCGCAGCCGCCCACGTGCGCGTGCCATTCCGCATCATCGAGCGCGCATCCGGCTGAACCACTCAGTGTCGCCGCAGCGCGTCGAACGGGCGCGGTGGCGCGGGCTCCGCGTCATGCTCCGGTAGCGATGCACCGGGGCGGCGAGGGTAAGGGTCAAGCGCAAGGCCCAGCTGCTCGGCGGCCGCCTCACCAAGGTCCAACACGCCGTCCCGATAACCGATTTCGTCGACGGGGTCCTCGGGGTCGATGGCGCCGGTTTCCTCACCGACCGGAACGAACCTGAGACGGAAGTGCTCATCGACCGCGGCACTGAAGTCCTCGAGCGAAACCACGCACGCCTGGACGACCTGCGCCGACAGATGGCCGATCGCATTGAACCGGTCGGCACGACTGTGCTTGAGCTGAAACCGGCAAACCAGCGACTGCACGTCCGCGATGCCCATGCGCCGGGCAAGGGCCGCGCGTTCCGTGGCGTTCGCCTCCACCACGATATCCAGACCCTGAGCACCGATACGCTCCACCGGGATCAGGCAATGCAACTCGGATGTCACTGCGCTGCCTCCTCAGCCCGAAGAAATCTCACCTCACCTGCGGCGAGCGCGGTCAGCATCTGGCGGTCGAGACAGGTCGCCTGGCCCCGCGCGAGCCGCGCCAAAGCAGCGGCCGCGCCCGCCGGCGCGGCACCGCCACGCCAGACATTGCGCACAATCGCCGTTTCCAGTGCGGGCGTGTCGCCAGCGTCGATGGCGCCGCCGTAAGCGATCGAGCGTCCCTGCAGCGCCTCCCACATTGATCGCACATGGCGGCCAACCGAGAGATCGCCGACACCAATTTCGCGGAGGTTCGCGTCCATATCCCGGAACATGGCATCGAACACGGCCTGCGCCAGCGCCGGTCCCGGCTCGGGTTCGCGCTGGAGACGGCGGATCAGCAGACAGACGTAAAGGCAGAGCAGGTCGAATCGGCCGTCGAGCGTGTCGGCGACCGCGAGGACGCGGTAGAGGAACGGGTCACGCGCCGCCGCGACGGCGGCGCCGTACAGGCGCAAACCGGCCGCTTCATGCGTGTTCCGCCGCCCCAGACCGAAAAACGCCACGCGAACCAGCCTTTCTCCGTGATATTACCGCCGGCGCTCGGCCGCCGATTGACACCACCGGCACCGGCGTGACACGCACAGTTAGGAGCACCCCGGTCGCCCGTCCAGCCGGGCTGCCGTCAGATATCGAGGTTCGTCCAGGTGAACCGCCCTTCGGCTGCGTGGTTTCGTTCGTTGTGTCCTGCTTGCCTGATACTCGGCATGGCCCTGCTGCTGGCCGGCTGTGGCTGGCTGGCGCCGGCGCCGACCGTGCGTGGCAATCACGTTGGTGCCGATGCGATGAAGCAGCTTGTGCCGGGCAGGTCGACCAAGGCCGATGTGACCGCCTTGATTGGCTCGCCCACCGCACATGCGACGTTCGACGATAATACGTGGCTTTATATCGGCGAGCGGACACAGCCGCGCGTTGGGCAGAGACTTGCCGTCCTGACACAGCAGGTCGTGGAGCTCAGGTTCAACGACCAGGGCGTGCTGCAGCGTATCGACGTCATGAACAAGAAGAACGGGCTTCCGGTGACAGTTATCGCCCGCACGACGCCGTCGCCAGGCACGGAAGCCAATTTCTTCCAGCAGTTGTTCGGCAATATCGGACGCTACGTGCCTGGTTCAACCGGCGGCGCTGCCAGCGGCATCGGCGCCGGCGCGCCGGCGCCCTACTGACCGGGCTCGTTCATTCGCCCAACCGTACCGCGAGGAACTGCGTGAAGCCGCGCACCTTGGGCGAGACCCCACGCTGTGCAGGACACACTGCGTCGAGACTGGCCGGGACCGGCCGGTAGTCCGGCAGCAATCGCACGAGGCGCCCGGCGGCCAAATCGTCCGCTACCAGATAATCCGGTGCCATCAGGACGCCCCCGCCCCGGCAGGCCGCCTCTCGCCGCAACTGGCCGTTGTCCGACTTTAGCCGCCCGCTGACCGCGACCTCGGTCTCGCCTTCGGGACCGACGAACCGCCAGATATCGGCCGGATGGCGGGCATCGATCAGGCACGAATGGTTGGCCAGATCGTCTGGCGACTCCGGCCGACCTTTCGCCGCCAGGTAATCCGGCGAAGCACAGACGGCAAATCGTACTGTCGCCAACCGCTGTACGATCAGGCCGGCCTCGTCCGCTGCCCCGGGACGGCTCCAGCTGATACGAAATGCCACGTCGTAGCCCTCTTCGATCACATCGACCGGCCGGTCGCAGAGCGATATGTTGAGCGACAGATCCGGGTTCTCGCACATAAATTCCGCCGCCAGAGCGGCGAGGCGGCCGCTGCCGAAAGCGACCGGAGCGCTGACACGCAACGTGCCATGCAGCCTCGTCTCGGCGGCTCCCGTACGCCGCGCCGCCTCCATGTCCTCGAGGATGCGGGTGCACTGTGCGAAGAACGTCTCGCCCACCTCCGTGAGGCCGACCCGGCGCGTCGTGCGGTTTAGCAGGCGGGTGCCAATCCAGCCTTCCAGGGTTCGCACATGCTTGCTGGCGGTCGCCTGGGAGATGCCGAGCTGGCGGGCCGCGGTGGAAAAGCTGCGGGTGGCGGCCACCCGGGCGAACACCGTCATGCTGGTCAACCGGTCCATCGACGCCTCCTCCCGACCGTCAAGGGCAGGCTACCGTTGGGCGATCGGTTCGATCATTGTGTCGATCTTTGAGACTTCA
>JASHQG010000592.1 GCA_030037665.1 Acetobacteraceae bacterium | reverse complement strand
CTGACTGTCACACAGCCCTTGCGCCGGGTCGATTCGATGCCCGTGTCGAGCACGTTTCAGTGGAAGCTCATCTAGATCCAGACCGACTACTGCGCTGGATTATAGCACACGCGGCTCTTTCGTCTGCGTGGAGCATGGAAGATGGCCGACGTCCTGTTGGGTCTCTCACAGTGCTCGAAGTGGCGCTGAACAAACTCGCTACATCCGAGCATCGGCCTCGTTAGCGTCGGGCCCCGTCACGCCGTGTGGGTGGTGAAAAAGTTCTGCAACGACTAAGCCGGCTTCGAAGCTATGATCAAAGATGCGGGGCGTGGGTCGGTCCAACCTCCCGCATTTGCTTCCGCCTCCGCACACATGGCTTGCAAACCCTCTTCACGCTCCTGTTCGGGAATGAATGAGTAGCGTCCTTGAAATTCGACACGTAGCGTTCGCTCTTCGTTGGCAAGCTGCAGCTTTCCCTTGCGCAGGACCCGACGACGCCGGGTCACGACGAAGCCTATACCTTTCAGCCAGCCTTCGACCTCCTCCGGAGGTGGCATCCGGTCGGTATCCACGGCCGACATAGACGGGAACAACCGATACGGCACGCACGCAGCAACATCTCCCGGGGCGCCTGTCCGGACAACAACACGCCCATCGGAAACAAGCGAATGGAATGCTTCTGCGGCTGCAGGTCGGGGATTCCTAGGCTGGTGCAGCACAAGAGACACTGCGGTACGGTCGAAGGAGCCATCGGTGACGGGCAGCACTTCCGCGCTTCCCACCTTCCATGTGACTGCACCACACTCGGGTACGGGCGTATCGCGTGCGAACTGGATGAACCACGCGGAAATGTTGACCTCTGTTACCGTTGCTGGTGTCATATCAGCGATCGCACGGGTAAACTCGCCGGTTCCACAACCAATATCGACAACCCGATGTCCGGCCGCGATCTTGGCGCACTCGATCAATATCGGCACCCAGAAGGCGACGCTCTCCGTTGAGAACCGTGCATCGAAATGCTCGGTCGGCAGCTGCGCCGAACTGAAGGCCACCGGATCACGCAGTGGCCGAGCGTATCTCCCCGGGCGCTCCGCCGCCAGCGCGACTCAGTCAACCGTCGGTCGATACAAAACGTTCCGGTTCAACACCCGAGGTCGTGCGTGACGATTGTTCGTTACCAGGCCAGACCCATTACCGGCCGATCGAGAAGTTGACTGTCTGTGACGCCGTTTTGCCAGATGTATTGGGGATCGAGAGCGTCACACGGTTCGCGCCAAGTGCGAGGTCGACATTTCCAGCCACGAGCTGGTCCGGCGTTCTTTTGCAATGCGCCAGCAAGGGAAAGGTGACGTCGATTCCGAGCCAGCCATATGTCGCCCTAAAGATCCGCATATCAATAGCCGCGCCAGAGCCAGCACCAAACCACACTACCTCTATCGTTGTAGGGTTATTAGTTGGGTTGGACATCTCGGGACGCAGTAGCCGGATCAACGGAACGCCAGCCAACACCGTCGCCAGACGCCCAGGTCGCGCTCAAGGAGCAGCAGCACGGTCGTGAGCTCCCTGCTGTGACGTCACGAGATCCCAGGCTGGCTGGGCCACAGACGGGAGCGTCAGAAAGGCCAGACTCAACGCTGTTATCACGAGCTTCGGGCGCATTTGTGTCTCGCTACCGATGGTCACCCAGGACGTAGAATTTGCCGGATGTTTCCCTTTCTGGCGGACATCAAATGCGACACCGCGCATGTCCAATAAGTGGTTGCACTCAAAGTCAACAGCGAAACGGAGCCTGGCTGCTGGCCCCAATGATCAGAAAGCAGTTTGCTGCCCCGGCGACATGTGCCGGTGCGCATCGCAAGAGCTGCTGACGCTCGATGCCGAAGCCATCGCGGCGCGGATCATCGCGAGCATGCCGCCGGGGAAGGCGGATAGACTTATCGCGCCGCTCAACCAGCGGTTAGTGATATGGCGCGTCAGTACGTCCGATGGGCCGCGGCCACATGTCACCGGAGGTCGACCGCATCGTCCCGGATGATTTCGGCACGTGCGACCTCAGCACGCACATAGAGTCCGGCGACGAACTGACAGAATCCGCGGTCGCCTGGCCTTCGGCTCACGCTGTTTCGACGGGTGCGCCGCCATCCGCTACGGCGGTCAAAAGGAGCGTCGGCTCGATCGTGATGCCGCTGAGTTTCTGGACGTGCGCGATGAGACTCCGGACGCCAACCGACGAAACGTAGCCGCGGGCGACGGGCTCCCTCCGTGCTTTGAAGCCCACCACCGAAAGCTGCATCAGCGCATTGAAGACCTGGTAATACCGAAGCGTCGCGTCTTCCTTGCAGCCGCCGGCGCGCACATAGCGGCGCGCCAGATCATTCATCGCCGCGCGGCGGAGCCCGCGCAGCAGCGGCGGACCCGGGAGCGGAAAGGTCGCGAGGATCGCGCGCGCCGTGCCGAAGTCGAGAGCGGGGTCGGCGATGGCGAGTTGCGACCAATCGACGACGCCGGTAAGGGCGCCGTTCTCCACCAGGATATTCACGGGGTGCAGGTCGCCATGGCAGAGGACCGTCGGCCGCGTCTCCGGCGGCTTGTGGGAGCGAAGCCACGCTAGGCCGGGCTCGAGTGCGCCAAGCCGGAACTGCTCGATGCGCGCGGCCAGCGTTTCGAGATGCGCGGCGAAGCGGAAGCTTTGAGGATCGAGGCCGAAGGCGGCGATCCGGCGCTGGAATTCATCGACAGGCAATGCGTGAAGCTTTCGCTGCGCCTCGGACCAGAGGGCAAGCATGCGGCGCGTGGCGCGCGGCCCCTCGACGAGCGTCCTGATGAGCGCCGCGCCCTCGGTGCGCTTGCGCGGGCCGTCGGCACCCTCCGACAGCACGCGACCGGCGAGCCGCTCCATCAGGATGAAAGCGCCGCCCAGTACCGCCCGGTCGGTTTCGGTGAGGAGCGCGCGTGGCGCGGGATATCCCAAATCCGCGAGCGCCGACTGCACCGCGCTTTCGCGGCGCGCCCGCTCGGGATTGTCGGTGGGGGCGAAGAGCCGCAACACGAGTGGGCGCGACAACGTCGCTGGCGCTTCCGTCAAATCGATGGCGAAGATTGCCGCATCGAAGCCACCGGTGAGCCGCTGCGCCGGCGCCCGATAGTCGAGCGTGGGCGCTGCGAAGCGCGAACGCAGATACTGCAGAAATACGGCGGGCACAGCCGCCTCGGTCCGCA
>JASHQG010000591.1 GCA_030037665.1 Acetobacteraceae bacterium | reverse complement strand
TTTTGAAGCTGGGTGAAGCTGACGGGATGGCTCCCGTCGCACATGTGGTTTTGCGCCGTAACGTGTAAGGAGGTGCGGCATGACGCAGGAGCTCGTTGCCAGCCGGCAGTCGTAGAGGCCCCGATGCCGGACAATGTGGGGGGTGGGCAGGACGCTGAAGCGTCAACCGATAAATCCCGCTCGGCGTTTACCGCACCGCAACTAAGTCTGCCGAAGGGTGGCGGCGCGCTGCGCGGCATCGGCGAGAAATTCGCCGCAAATCCGGCGACGGGAACTGGTTCGCTGACACTGCCGATTGCGACCAGCCCGGGCCGATCCGGCTTTGGGCCACAGTTGTCGTTGCATTACGACTCCGGCGTCGGCAACGGTCCGTTCGGGCTCGGCTGGAGTCTCGGGCTGCCGAGCATCACGCGACGGACCGACAAAGGCCTGCCGCGGTATGACGATTTTGAAACGGGCGAATTCACCGACATCTTTATTTTATCCGGTGCCGAGGACCTCGTGCGGGTTTTGCGGCAGGTGGAAGGCGGCGCGTGGGTTCCGGACGTGGCAGACCGCGAGGGCTACCGCGTCGAGTCCTACCGGCCCCGGACCGAGGGCTTGTTTGCGCGCATCGAACGCTGGACCTGCCTCGCGACCGGCATGGCGCACTGGCGGTCAATTTCTCGGGACAACACTCTTACCGTCTACGGTCCCGATCCGGAATCCCGCATCGCCGATCCGGACAATCCGCTGCACGTCTTCAGTTGGCTGATCCGTGCCAGCTATGACGACAAGGGAAACGCCATCGTCTTCGACTACGTCGCGGAGAATAGCAACAATGTCGATTGTTCGCGCGCCTCCGAGCAGAACCGGTCGCGCACCGCTAACCGCTATCTGAAGCGCATACGTTACGGCAATCGCAATCCGGTGCTGCTCGACCCGGCACGACCAGGCTTTCGCGCGTCGCACCTCTCAGCCGACTTTTCAGGCGCGGACTGGATGTTCAGCGTCGTGCTCGACTATGGCGAGGGGCATTACGAGCAGCGGCGCTGCGGGCAGGATTTCGTCACGGCGGCGATTGCGCCCCGCCATGGATGGGCGGTGCGGGCCGATCCTTTCTCGACGTTCCGTTCGGGCTTCGAGTTGCGGACCTATCGGCTGTGCCGGCGCATCCTGATGTTCCACCATTTTCCTGCAGAACTCGGCAGCAACGATGTGCTGGTGAGATCGATCTCGTTTGGCTACCGCGAGGAGGCGTTCGGGTCGTTCGTTGAGCGGATCGTGCAGGCGGGGCATACGCGGGAACCGGACGGTCGTTATCTGACGCGGACGATGCCGCCGCTGGAATTGAGTTATACGCGGAGCCCGTTGGAGCACCCTGGGCGCCAGCGGTTCACGTTGATGGATATCGACCCGCAGAGCCTCGCCAACCTGCCGGGCGGCGTGGATGACGGGGCCTATCGCTGGCTCGATCTGGACGGCGAAGGCATCGCGGGCGTTCTCTCCACGCAGAGTGGGGCGTGGCTCTACAAGCACAATCTCGGCGAGGGGCGGTTCGGCGCGATAGAGACGGTGCCGGTGCAGCCAGCCCCCGCGGTCCAGGAGAGCCGGCGCCAGCACCTGATGGATGTCGCTGGCGATGGCAACCTCGATCTCGTCGATCTCGCTCCCGACGCTTCGGGCTTCTACGGCCGGACGCTGGATGAGGGCTGGAGCGGGTTTCGCACATTTCGCGAATGTCCGGTGCTGGATTGGAACGACCCCAATCTGCGCTTTGTCGACCTGACCGGCGACGGCATCGCCGATGTGCTGATCACCGAGGATGACGCGTTCACCTGGCATGCCTCGTTGCTGGAGGACGGATTTGGGCCGGGGGTTCGTGTGAAAATTCCGCTCAGCGAGGAGGAGACCGGGCCGCGGGCGATATTCGCCGATCCGGAGCAGACGATCTACCTCGCCGACATGACCGGCGACGGGCTGTCCGACATCGTGCGCATCCGCAAGCGCGAGGTCTGCTATTGGCCGAACCGGGGCTACGGTCGGTTCGGCGGTAAAGTGATCATGGACCGCGCGCCCCCCTTCGACGAGGCTGACCTGTTCGACCAACGCCGTATCCGCCTCGCCGATACCGATGGCTCGGGCACGACGGATATTTTATATCTCGGTCGACGGGGCGTCAGCATCTATCTCAATCTTTCCGGCAACGCGCTGAGTGCAGCGCGCTACGTGCCGGAATTCCCGGCGACCGACACCATCGCTGCGGTCGATGTGGCTGATTTGCTCGGGCGCGGCACGGCCTGTTTGATATGGTCCTCGCCGCTGCCCCGCGACGCAGGACGGCAGTTGCGCTATATCGACCTGATGTGCGGCCGCAAGCCGCATCTGCTGGCGCGGATCAACAACAACATGGGGGCGGAGACGCGGATCGACTACGCGTCCTCGACAGAGTTCTACCTGGCCGACAAACTGGCCGGCACGCCCTGGGTCACAAGGCTTTCGTTCCCTGTGCACGTTGTAGAGCGGGTCGAGACCCTCGACACGGTCAGTCGCAACCGCATCGTCACGCGCTACAGCTATCATCACGGTTTTTACGACGGGCTCGAACGCGAGTTCCGCGGCTTCGGCCGGGTCGATCAATTGGATACCGAGGATTTCGCGACGTTCCAGGCGGCGGGAGGCGAGCCAGCCGACAACTGGGGCGTTGAGAGCAACGTGCCGCCGGTTCTGACGAAGACCTGGTTCCACACCGGCATTTTTATCGCGGGCGGCCGTATTTCGCGCCATCTAGAGCACGAATATTTCGCGGCGCCTGGCGCCCCGGCCAACCTCGTCGACACCATCCTGCCGCGCGGGCTCACCCCGTTCGAGGCGCGCGAGGCCTGCCGCGCGCTGAAGGGCATGATGCTGCGCCAGGAGGTCTATGCACTGGATGGTACCGACCTGGCAGGGGTGCCGTACAGCGCGGCCGAAAGCAATTTCAGCATCGTGCCGCTGCAGCCAAAGGCGGACAATCGCTACGCGGTATTTTTCACGCATCCGCGCGAGGCGGTCACGCTGCATTTCGAACGGAACGCAGCCGATCCCCGCATCGGCCATACCGTGACGCTCAAGGTCGATGACTACGGCAATGTGCTGCAATCCGTCGCGATCGGTTACCAGCGCCGGGTGCCGCAATACGACGAGCAGGGCGTCACGCTCGCCACCTTGACCGAAAGCGTCGTCACCAACCCGGTCTATGCCCCGGATGCCTATCGCACCCCGTTGCCGGCCGAGGCTCGGACTTACCAACTGACGGCGCCGGCATTCTGTGGTGCCGAACCGCTCCCATTCGCGCGGATCGAATCACTGGCCGCGGCGGCGACGCCAATCCCATACCAAGCGGCGCCAGCCGAAGACGCAGCGAACAAGCGGCTGATCGAGCACGTCCGCACGCTCTATCGCGCCGACGACCTGAGCCGCCTGCTGCCGTTCGGCAGAGTTGAGGCGCTCGCTCTGCCCGGCGAAGGCTACAAGCTGGCGTTGACCGAGGGGCTGCTGGCGGTATTCGCGGGCAAGGCCTCGCCGGAGGAGATGCGGCACATCCTGACGAGCTGTGGCGGTGCCTATCGCGATCTTGCCGGTGATGGGCCGTTCTGGCTGCCAAGCGGACGGGTGTTCTACGCCGAGGCGGAGATGGCGCCGGCCGACGAGTTGGCGGTCGCGCTGCGCGATTTCCTTCTGCCGCGGCGCTACCTCGATCCGTTCGGGAACAGCACGGTTGTCGGATACGACGAGCACCGCCTGGCGCCGGTTTTGACGCGCGATGCCGCAGGCAACGAGACGCATGCCGCGCTTGACTACCGCGTGCTGCAACCGCACCGCCTGACCGATGCCAACGGCAACCGCTCCGAGGCGCGGTTCGATGCACGCGGGTTGCTGGCGGGCATTGCGCTGCGGGGCAAACCGGACGGGCCTGTGGAGGGCGATTCCTTCGACGATTTCGTCGTTGATCTGACACCTGAGGTGGTCGCTGCTTATTTCGACGCCGTGGACCCGGCGCCGGTGGCGATCGGCCTTCTGGGCACCGCCACCTCGCGCATCGTCTACAATTTCGAGCACGACCCGGTCTGCGCCGCGACGATCGCGCGCGAGACGCATGTCAGCGCGTTGGCACAAGGCGAACAGACGCGGGTGCAGTTGCAATTCGCCTGGTCCGACGGCTTCGGACGCATCGCACAGAAGAAGATCCAGGCGGAGCCGGGGCGGCTCGATCCCGACGACGAAGCCTCGCCCTGGGCGGCGCCGCGCTGGGTCGCCACCGGTGTCGTGATCTACAACAACAAGGGCAAGCCGGTGCGGCAATACGAGCCGTTCTTCAGCCCGGCGCCGCAATTCGGCATCGAGCGCTGGGGCGTCAGCAACGTGCTGTTCTACGATCCGGTCGAACGCATCATCGCGACGCTGCATCCGGATCATACGTTCGAAAAGACCGTGTTCGATCCGTGGCGGCAGATCAACTACGATGGCAACGACACGGTGCTAGCCGAGCCCGAGTCCGATCCGGACGTGGGCGGCTACATCCGGCTGCTGCCGGAGCGGGACTACCTGCCGACCTGGTATCAGGAGCGCATCGAGGGCGGCCTTGGGCTCCATGAGCGGCAGGCGGCCGAAAAGGCCGCGCGACATGCGGATACTCCAACCACCGCGCATCTCGACTCGCTTGGGCGGACTTTCCTGAGCATCGCCAATAACGGCAGGAACGAAGCCGGCGTTTTGCAATTGTACGCGACCCGCACCGTGCTCGACATCGAAGCCAACCAGCGCGCGGTGATCGATGCGCTTGGCCGCACGATGATGCGATACGACTACGACATGTTGGGCACCCGGTTACGGCAGCACAGCATGGAGGCGGGCGAGCGGTGGATGCTGAATGACGTGGTGGGCAAGCCGATCCGTCTATGGAACAGCCGCGGCTATATCTTCCGCATGGAATACGACGAACTGCACCGCCCGGCGAGGAGCTTTGTTTCTGGCGGCACGGTGGGCGAGCAGTATTTCGCCGAGGCGTGCCTGTTCTCGCGCTCGATCTACGGCGACAGCGCGGAGACCGGGATCAGCGAACCAGAACGGCGCGCGCGCAACCTACGCACCAAGCCATACCGCCAATTCGACGGGGCCGCGGTAACGACCACCGATCGCTACGATTTCAAGGGAAATCCGCTCCTTGCGACCAAGCAATTTGTCGAGCGTTTCCGCGAAACGCCGGACTGGGCTGGCGATGTCGCGCTGGAATTGGAGAGTTTCGAGACATCGACAGCCTATGACGCGTTGAACCGCGCGATCGCCAAGACCGCGCCGGACGGCAGTGTGATTCGCCCGCGGTTTAACGATGCCAGTCTGCTCGAAGCGGTGGATGTCAACGTTCGGGGTGTGCGCGAACATGGGCGGCTCGTGTGGTCGCCGTTTGTGCGCCACATCAACTACGATGCCAAAGGCCAGCGCCAGGTGATCCGTTACGGCAACGGCGCGGTGAGTCATTATGATTATGACCGAAACACGTTTCGTCTACGACGATTGCGAACGACACGCGCCGGCGGCGGGTCAGCGTCGCCGATCTTCAAGGATACCGGGATGGTGCAGGATCTGCACTATACTTACGACCCCGTCGGCAACATCACGTGCATCCAGGATACGGCGCTGGACACGGTGTTTCACGACAACCACCGCGTCGATCCCGTTGCGAACTACACGTACGACCCGCTCTACCGGTTGCTGGAGGCAACCGGGCGGGAGCACGCGGCGCAAACGGCCTTTTCTTTCGCGCCGACGGACGGCGATTATCGGGACTTCCCGTTCGTCGGCGCGGCACGGCTGCACGACTTGCAGGCGCTGCGGCGCTACACGGAGTGTTACGAGTACGACGCGGTCGGGAATTTTCTACGGCTGCGCCACCAGGCGCCGGACGGCAATTACGCGCGCGACTACAGCTACGACTCCCCGAGCCTGCTCGAATCCTGGGTCAACAATAACCGGCTGAGCCAGACGTCGACGCGGGACGGCCCGATGACACTGACCGAGCGTTATCGGCACGATGTGCACGGCAACATGACGCAGATGCCGCATCTTCCGTTCATGGCGTGGGATTTCCACGACCGATTGCGCGAGACACGGCGGCAGGTCGTGAACCACGGCACGCCTGAGGCATCCTTCTATGTCTACGACTCAGCCGGACAGCGTGCGCGCAAGGTCACCCTACGGAATGACGGCAGCCGGCGCTCTGAGCGTTACTACATGGGCGGATTTGAGATCTTTCGTCATTACCAGACTGGTCGTGTGGAGCGGCAGCGCGAAACGCTGCACGTGATGGATGGCACAAGACGCATCGCGCTGATCGAGACACAAACGGTGGAACACGCCCGCCCGGTGGCGTTTTCGACATCGGTATCGCGCTTTCAGTTCGCCAATCACCTCGGTTCGGCCTGCCTGGAACTGGATGGCGGCGGCGGCCTTCTGACCTATGAGGAGTACAGCCCGTACGGAAATTCGACATTTCAGGCCGGTGACTGCGCCGAGGTCAGTCTCAAGCGCTACCGCTATTCGGGGAAGGAGCGCGACGAGGAGAACGGGTTCAGTTACCACGGCGCACGATATTACGCCTCATGGCTTGGTCGGTGGACGGCGTGCGATCCAATCGGCCTCAATGACGGTCCGAACCTATATGGTTACACGCGGAGCAATCCGATCCGCTTCAAGGATCCCAGCGGCACGCAAACGGCAGACCCTGATGGTGTGGTTCGCGAGCCTGGCACGACCTCCGCAACCATCCTCAGGACCAAGGAGGGTGCGAGGATAATTCCTAATCCGGAAACGACTCTCGCCTCGGATCCGGCCTTCAAGCAAGCCGCCGAGGAGGTTCGCGCCGCGATGCGCTCGACGTCCTATGAGAGTTTCAGGGCGTCGCTCAATCAGCGGATCAAGGAAATACTTGCCGGCGCGGAAGACAGCCCCCTGAAGAAATTATTGGAGGTGAAGGGCGATAAGCTCTTCTGGAAGTCGGGAACGGCGTACGCGGGGCAGGAATTGAACTATGCTCACACAATAGCGCAAAAATCCATTGCGAATCTTGGGGCGGATGAAGGCGCCGCCGTAGCGTTGGAGAATCTCGAACCGGTCGGGCGAGATTACCATCTGAGGATATTGGGGCACGCCGACGAAGCCGCCACCAAATACATGACATTGGCGACCGATGAGGCTCGGGTCGCTACCAAGGCGGCGGCCGACGAAATCGCCGCGGTGCGAATCCCCCGGGCAAGGGGCGGACAGGCCGGATTTGCCACTGTCGGCGGGATGATAATGGCCACGATCGCGATCGGGACAGCGATTTATGTTGTCAGCCAGGCCAAGGACAAGCCCCAGGCTGTTGCGCGATTGGGGGCTGACTTCGCCATATCCGGCCTGGTGTACAAGCTCGCGGGGGGCGGCGTCGTTGGCGTGATCGCGTCGATGACATTCGGCATGTACAGCGACAACGCGGAACTCAACCGCCAACATGCCGAAGAAGAGCAAAAAGTAGAGATCGCCAAGGACTTTATTCGGAAAAACATTCCCGAGGCATACGAAGACCACTGGTACGGCGACAGGTTTGATCCTCAGGTCTTGCATGACGTCCAGCAGCTCCTGTTCGAGACCAAACCGACGGTGCTGCCATGATGACTGCCATGCTGAGAGCCGGCGCTTCGGCCCTGGTCACGGGATGTCATTGCGGCAGCAGCAAGTGAGCCAAGAAGTTGAAGGGAGGCTGACGTGGCAAATCAACAATACTTAGTTGTCCGCCTGGTCCCGGAAGCGCCGATCGATGGCGCCACGTTCACCACCTATCTCGATGGCCTGCAGCTCCAGGTGTTCGACGCCTATTCCGGCGAGCCACTCAGCGACATTGTCTATTCCTCGCCGCTGTCCTTCTTCCAGTGGCCTCTTGGCTACAGCGATTCCAGCGGGACATTCTACGCCTCCGGGTCGGCGGTCACCACGCAGGGAACCGCCTATAACGGCAGCAATTACGGCAATGTGCTGTATTTCAATTCTACAGCGGGCATGTCGGTTGGCTCGTATGTGTTCACGACGGATGGCACCACGATAAATCCGTCAGACAACTATCAGATAACCGCGGTCACCGAGACCGAGGTGACGCTCAACAACACCCTCGGCACCTACGTTCCCACCGGTACCGTTGTGTCGTTCATCGGCAACGCCTTTACCGACAATGCGACCAATCCCAGCGCCAACGCCGGGCAGTTTTCCCTGACCACCACCAGCGCGGCGCAAACCGCCAATGGCCAGCCGGTCGGCCCCAACAATCCGCTTGTTGTGTTGCCGTTCGCCAGCACGACCGGCGTCACGGTTGGCATGCTGGTCACCGGCTCGGACGTTGCGACCAATGCAACCGTGGCCGCAGTCACACCGACCAGCGTGACCCTCTCAGCGGCCCTGACCGCGTCCCCGCCGGTCGGCACGCCGATTACGTTCACGATGAATGCACCGTTCGCCTCGCTCACACTCAAGGCGACCGGCAGCACTGTCGGGCCAACCCAGGGCACACTGACCTTCAGCTCCACTGCGGGTGTGGCCTACGGCATGACGCTGAACCCGATGCCCGGCTACATCGCGGCGGGCACGACCGTCTCCAGTGCTGATGGCACGACCGTCACCCTCAACCAGCCGCTGCTCGCGGCACTGCCGGCGAACCAGAGCGTCACGTTCACCTTCGCCCTCAGCTCCGGGATCGTGCAGCACCTGACGGAGAGCGTCAGCATCTCGTGGTTCTCCGGCCTCAGCGTCGCCATCATTCCCGCCGCCGTCGCGACGGCGGTTATCCCGCTCAATCTGCCGTCGCCGGCGCCGGACTATCTGAACCTCACGGTTTCGGCCAACCGGCCCAACGATAATATCCCGATCAACACGATTTTCTACAATGTGCTGGCGCAGTCCAGCCAGCTGCCGGATCCCAGCGTCTATCAGTTGATCCCGGACGACGAGACCAGCTTCTACCTGACATTGCCGCCGCAACCGGGCACGGTGCCGATCGCGCTCGAAATTCCCGCCAACGGCGCGGCGCCCCCGTTCGATGCGCTTTACCAAGCGATCGCGTCGGCGCTTTCGTTCGACCCGATCGAGGGCCTGACGCCGGTGAGCCAGGTGCCGACGGTGACGCTGAACACCAGCGCGGCGACCGCGAGCGGCCCGACGCTGACCTTCAGTGCGGTCACCGGGATCGTCCCCGGCATGTTCGTCAGTGGCACCAATATCGCGCAAGGCAGCATGGTGATCAGCGTCGTCGCAGCCACTGTGACGCTGGACAAGGATGTGACGGCGGCGGGCGTGGCCAGCGGTGAGGCCATCACCTTCACCCCGGGCGCGGCGCTGATCGCGGCGCTGGGCGATTCCACCGCGTGGTGTACGCGTGTCGCTTACGACATCATCTGGAGCTACCAAAATCCGTTGCCGACTCCGCCGGACCCACTGGAGTCACTCTATACCAACCCGCCGAACCCCGGCTACAGCGGCACCCAAGGTAGTAACGAACCGGTCCTGGAGCAGGATCGGCAGAAGTTCGAAGGCACGCTCAACAGTTTTTACTCGACCCGCAACGCCACCGCCGAACGGCTGGCGAAATTCGTCGCGGCCGTTTCGGCGGCTGTCTATTGCGAGATCAGCAGCGTGAACGCGACCGCCGCGCTGCTGGAATTTCCGGTTGATACATCGCAGCCCTTCGCCAGCGCCGTGGAGAGCGAGATCCTGCTGCAAGGCGTCGGCGGAATCGGCACCAACGCGATCGCTTTCGCCGTGCCGGCCGCGTTCTTCTTCGCGCTGGGCGCCCAGATGGACAAAAGCACGACGGCGGTGCAGCGCTACCAGATGGCGACCGGCGATGCGATCGACCGGCTGCTGCAGGAATTTGCCGCCGCCGAGGACGCCGGCGTGATCGTGGACAGCGAAGCCTTCAGCGATCCGGCACTGTCGAGCGCACCCGCGATCTCCTCCTTCCAGGCCGCGCGCCGGCTGGTTGCGTTGGGTGTATCCGCGGCCTCCGGCAGCCCCTCGGTCACGTTGAACCCGGCGGCGGCCGCGGGCACGCCGGAAGCGGCCCTGGCGGCGCTGGTGAAATCCTGGCTCGCGGCCACCGACCCCGACGGCTCGGGGCCGCCACCCAACCCGCCGCCGAGCTACGAGCA
>JASHQG010000590.1 GCA_030037665.1 Acetobacteraceae bacterium | reverse complement strand
GTCGCGCGACACCGATGTCGAGGCCATTGCGGGCAGTCCGCCTGACCTGCGCGCGCTGCCGCCCGGATGCAGCTTCGCGCCCCGCTGCCGCTTCAAAATGCCAGCCTGTACCTCCGCCTTTCCCGCGCGTGTGAGCGTGAATTCTGACCACACCGCCTCCTGCCTACGGATTGGAGGGGTGCAAGAGGCGGCGTTCGCCGCCGCCCATGTTTGAACGAACGGGGAAGCACCATGACAGAATTACATTATCTGGAACTCACCGAGCTCGGTGCCCGTATCGAGTCGCGCGAGGTCTCGTCCGTCGAAGCCACGCGCGCCCAGCTCGAACGAATTGCAGCACTAGATAGCGCGCTCGGCGCCTATTGCGTCGCCATGGCAGACTCCGCCCTCGTGCAATCCGCGGCAGCAGACGCCGAGATTGCCGCAGGCACTTATCGAGGCCCGCTCCACGTCGTGTCGGTCGCAGTGAAGGATTTGTGCTGGACCAAAGGCGTTCCAACGGCCGGTGGTATGGCGATCCACATGGATTTCCGGCCGGGCGAGGACGCCGCTGTTGTGCGGCGGTTCGCCCATGCCGGTGCGGTGTTGCTCGGGAAACCGCAACTCACAGAGGGTGCTTATGCCGACCAGGCTTCGACCGAATGGCATCGCCGCCATCCGACAATCTGATCCACGCTGATCATGGAGGAGGAATACCAAGATGCGCCCAGCGACTCTACAAGAACGATTTGACGCAGCGGGGCTCTCTCTGATCGAGACGGATCTCGCGCCCCTCGCCGACCACGTCGCAGAGGTAGACCGGATTGTCGCGTGGCTGCGCGTGGCCGACCTCTCTTACGCCGACGAACCGGCCGTGTGTTTTGCCGCACCGAAGCCGTGAGGAGCCAATCATGAGCGAGGAGCTGTCTTTCCTCACCATCGCCGAGGCAGCTGAACGCATTCGCACCGGCACGCTGTCGCCGATAACGCTGACAGAAGCGTATCTCGACCGCATCTCGGCGCTGGACAGCGTGTTGCACGCCTATATTCGCGTGCTGGCGTCCGAGGCGCTGGAACAGGCAAAGCAGGCCGAGACGGCGATCGCCGCCGGCGGCTGGAAGGGCCCGCTGCACGGTATCCCACTCGGCATCAAGGACATCTACAACACGGCCGGCATTCCCACGACCGGACACTCGGCGCTGTTCCGCGACCACGTCCCGGCGGAGGACGCCACCACCGTCCGGCTGCTGCGCGAGGCCGGCGCGGTTATCCTCGGCAAGCTCTCCACCTTCGAGTTCGCGATCGGAGGCCCCTCCTTCGACCTGCCCTGGCCGCCTGCGCGCAATCCGTGGAATCTCGACCGGCAGCCTGGTGGTTCCTCCAGCGGCTCGGGCGCAGCGGTGGCAGCGGGGCTCTGCGCCGGTGCAATGGGGTCCGACACCGGCGGCTCGATCCGATACCCGGCCGCATGGTGCGGCATTGCGGGCCACAAGCCGACCTACGGGCTGGTGAGCCGCAAGGGCGTCCTTCCGCTCGCCTATTCGCTGGATCACGCCGGTCCGATGTGCTGGACCAGCGAGGATTGCGCGCTGATGATGCAGGTTCTCGCGGGCCACGATCCGGGCGACCCGGCCAGCGCCGACGTGCCAGTCCCGGATTTCGCGGCGGTGCTCGGCAGCGACCTCTCCGGCCTTCGGGTCGGCCTCGTCCGCCATTTCTACGAGAAGGACGCTCCCTCCGGCGCCGAGACGATCGCGGCGCTAGAGCAAGCGGCGACGCTGCTCTCCGGCCTCGGCGCCAAAGTTGCCGACATAACTATCGCAGCTCGGGCTACATACACGGATCTCTGCATGATCATCATGGAGGCAGAAGCCTACGCCATTCATGAGCGGCATCTGACCACGACACCGGAGATGTACGGCGCATTGGGGCGCCGGTGGATTACGAGCGGCGCAATAATCCCCGCCAGCACCTACATCAACGCGCAGCGACTGCGCCGGAAGCTCACATCGGAACTCGTCGCGGCAATGCGGGACGTCGATGTGCTGTTGATGCCAACCTGGGGGGAACCCGCCTCGGAATTTGGCGACGCCGCCTCGCTTCGCCTCGACGTTGCGTTCACCATGCCGTTCAACGTCACCGGCAATCCCGCGCTCTCGGTGTGCAGTGGCTTCTCCTCGGACGGGCTTCCGCTCTCGATGCAGATCGTCGGGCGGCATTTCGAGGACGCGACAGTCCTGAAAATCGGCGATGCGTTCGAGAAGGCGTCGGGCCTGCGTGGGCATCGCCCTGCCTTGGCATGACAGCACGCCACCTGATCCAATTCGCCCGACCGGAGAATTTATCATGCACGCCATGGATGTCCCAACCAGCATCCTCGCCCGCCTCGACCGCTGCCGGACGCGCCGAGATATGTTCCAGGAGGTCGATCCAGTCCGCACCGCACACGTCGTGGTGGCGCGACAGAACGGTTTTGTGGAACCCGGTGCGCCGGTGGAAGCGCCGCTCGCGCGCGGGATTGTACCCGACGTCAACGCGATCATCCGGGCAGTGTGCCTGGCCGGCCGCACTGTGATTGATCTCTGCTTCAAGACCGATTCCGACGCTCGGCGCGGCCGGTCGGTGCTCCACGACTGCATGTTCCACGCCGTCCACCGTGATGAGATGGCCGCAGGCTTCGGACCGGACCACCGTTATTTCGCACTGTGGCCGGAACCTGAGGTCCAGCCGGCAGACCGGGTGGTGGATGAGACCCGCGACACCACGTTCGTCCCGGGCATAGGCGACCTGGACGGGCGGTTCCCGGCAGCCGGTAGCGAAGCGCCCACAATCTCTGGGTCGCTGAACAACTGGTGCTGCGAATCGACCGCCCGAG
>JASHQG010000589.1 GCA_030037665.1 Acetobacteraceae bacterium | reverse complement strand
TTCGTCCGTGCATCCGCCGGTGGCGCGGATGGTCGCGACAAGCCCGGCCATGACATTACGCATTCCTCCGCGTCAGCGCCCGCACGCCAGCCTCCACCGCACTCAACTCGCCCGGTAGCACGAGGAACCGCTCGGTCCGGTCGTAGAGATCCGCCATCCGCGGCGGCAGTGGTGGCCGCCAGCCAACCGCTTGCTCTGTTGCCTCCGGAAACTTCGCCGGATGCGCGGTCGCTTCCGTCACCATCGCCACGGCCGGCGCCGGCGGCAGCGCACGCGCCGCCGCCACCCCGATCGCCGTGTGCGGATCCGCCAGGTAGCCATTGTTCTCGTAGAGCCGCCGGATCTCCGCCGCCGTCTCAGCGTCGTCCAACCGGAACCCATGAAACAGGGTGCGCGCTCGCCGCCACGCGAGGTCCGGCACAGCCATGCGCCCCGTCGTGCGAAACGCCCGCATCATCTCCCGCGTCGCGACCGGATCGCGGTCCAAGAGTTCGAACAGGAGGCGCTCGAAATTGGAGCTGATCTGGATGTCCATACTCGGTGAGAGCGACGCTTCCACCGGTGCAACCGACATGTCATTGCTTGCCAGAAACCGCGTCAGAATGTCATTGCGGTTTGACGCGACGATCAGCCGCGCAATCGGCAGCCCCATGCGCCTCGCCACCCACGCCGACAGCACGTTGCCGAAATTACCGGTTGGCACGCTGAAGGCGAGGTCGCGGTCTGGCGCACCCAACGCCAGAGCCGCCGCAACGTAATAAGGCACCTGTGCTGCGATGCGCGCCCAATTGATGGAGTTCATCGCTGAGAGGCGCATGTCGTCGCGAAATGCCGTGTCGGCGAACATCGCCTTGACCAGATCCTGGCAGTCGTCGAACGTGCCCTCGATGGCGATGTTGCCGACATTCGGCGCGTGCACCGTCGTCATCTGCCGACGCTGTACGTCGCTGACGCGATTGCGCGGATGCAGGAACACGACCGACACGCGCTCGCGGCCGAGACACGCCTCAATCGCCGCCGACCCCGTGTCGCCCGAGGTCGCGCCGACCACGGTCATGCGCTCGTTGCGTGCACCCAGCACGTAATCGAACAGCCGGCCGGCGAGCTGCAACGCCATGTCCTTGAAAGACAGCGTGGGGCCGTGAAACAGCTCCTGCAGGAAGAGGCCGGTCTCGAGCTGGATCAGCGGCGCGACGGCGGGATGGCCGAAGCCGCCGTACGCATCACGGCACATGCCGCTCAACACGTCAGACGGCACTGCCTCGCCGATGAATGGTTGCATGACACGGGCAGCGAGCGTGGCGTACGGCAGGCCGCGCATCGCGCGCCAGTCAGTCGGAGTAAAGCGTGGCCAGGATTGCGGCACATAGAGCCCGCCGTCATCGGCGAGGCCGGCCAGCAACACGCCGGCGAAATCGCGCACGGGCGCCTGCCCGCGGGTGGAAATGTAGCGCATGCGGGGCACACTACTTGTTTCGCCCGCGGTGCGGGAGAGCCTCAGACGCCGGTCAGCAGTGCGACCGTGCGCGCCAGCACCGTCGCCTCGTCGTAGCATTGCAGGGCACGCTCACGTCCCGCCTCGCCCATCGCTGTGCGCAACGCCGGATCTCCGGCGAGGCGCGCGAGCGCATTGGCCAGCGGCTCGGCCGCGCGCGGTGCCACGAGCAGGCCCGTTTGCTCCGGTATCACCTGCTCGCGCGGTCCATCGATGTCGCTGGCGACGACGGGCAGACCGGTCAGCATGGCTTCGATGATCGACATCGGCAGGCCTTCGAAATAACTCGGCAGCACGAAGATATCGGCCGCTGCGAGAATCGCCGCCACATCGTGACGGTAGCCGAGCAATCGCAGCCGCTCGCCCAGGCCTGCGTCGCGGAGCAGCGCCAGCATGTCGTCGCCGCGGTCGGATTGCAGGCGCTCGCCGGCCACCCACAGCTCCGCATCGCGCACGCTTCGCATCGCCGCCGCCAGCTCGGCATAGCCCTTGGCGCGCACGAGGCGCGATACGGCGAGCACGACGACCCGGTCGGCTGGCGTGCCGTATTCCGCCCGAACGCGCTGGCGCGCGGACGCGTCGGGATGGAAGACCTCCGGATCGCGACCGTTGCTCACCACCACCGGGTTGAGATGGATACCCAGACGACGCGCGTCGTCCGCTTCCTTCGCCGAGACCGTCATGAAGACGTCGGTGGCCGGGCCCGCGATGCGCTCCATCAGTAGGCTGGCGCCGCGACGCAGCCACGATCCGTTCTGATTGGACAGAAAACCGTGGCACGTATAGGCGATGCGCGGCACGCCCACACGGCGGGCTGCCATGCGCGCGAGAAAGCCGCTGATCGGCATGTGCGCGTGCACGAGATCGAAATGCTCATCGCGCAGCAGTCGGCGGAGATCGCGGTAGGCGCGCAGGTGCGCCAGCGGCGAGATGCGGCGCCTGAACGGGATCGCGACAATTGGGAACCCTTCGGCGCGCACGTCGTCCAATAGCGGGCCGTCGGCACAGACGCCCACCACGTCGTGTCCGCGCGTGCGCAACGCCCGCATCAGCGGCAGCAGGAAATGCCTGAGCGAGAAATCGACGTTGGTGACCTCGAGGATTTTCATCCGCGGGTAAGCCCTCGACCAACGGTCATCAATGGCGGAACGCCGGGCGACCGACGAGGGACAGTCGCTAGCCTACCTTGCTGATCGCCCATTTCACCTGCTGCGGGCCGTCTTCATAGCCCGTCAGCACCACCTGTTCCGTGCGGCGCGGTTCGGGACCGCCGAGATAGACGCTCTCGTCCAGTCCGATGCGCGCGCCGTCGGCGCGCAGGCGCCAGCCGCCGCCGTTCTTCAGGCGCAACAGGACCGCCTCACCGTCCTGCTGGAGGTTTGCGGTCACATCGGGATGCAGATGAAAACGCACCGTATAGGGCTGCGGCGACGGCGCTTCGACTGCGTCTTCGCCCCGGATGTCATCGCCGCTTTCGGCCATGTAGAGGCGGCGGCGATGCACCGCGCCGAACAATTTCTTCCAGCCGTCGTGGCTGGCTTCCAGCCAGTGCGCACCGTTGGCCTCCTGGCGCTGCATTTCGACCACCCCGGGGCGGCGACCCAGGCCGTCCGGCTTCAGTTCACTGCTGGACACATCGGCGATCACCAGCGTCGAATGGGCCGCGGTGGCGCGCGATGCGTCGCGCCACTCCGCCGGACCGGCCGGGAACGCGCCGCAGTTGACAATCAGCCTGTCGCGGCCGATCGACAGCTCCATCGACAGCGTGCCCGCATGCGCGTGGCGATCGACGCCGGGCGGCGGCGGTGCGCCGCAATCCACCAAGAGCACGCTGCGGCCTGCCTGCAGACGCTGGAACCCGCCGTCCAGCAGCGACGAGGGACCACGACCCGCACGACCGGCCTGCGTCAGCACCAGGTCGATCAGTGCCGGCACCTCCTCCTTGCTGGCGTTGAACAACGCGAGGCCGCCATCGCCGTGACGCATCATGCGCAGCGCGGGCGCCATCCGCTCGATCGCACCGGTGAGCGCCGGCGGCGGCTGGGTTTGTCCGGCCTGCAACAGCGCGCGGATCTCGGCCAGGTCCTGCAAGACGGCAAGCTGCGTGGCAGGGCTGCGTTCGGCGTGACACCCATCCGGCAGGATCTGGTGGGCGATCTCCTGTGGCAGGAACTTTATTGCCCGGGCGAGAAATCCCCCGTGTTCGGGCAGCGCGACGGCGGCTGCGATCAGCCCTTTCAGCGCGGTCAGTGCGCGCGCATCCAGCTCTTCCGCCGGCAACGTCGCAGACAGGCCGCGCGCGTCGGACACCAGCCGCGCCATAAGCCGCTGGCGGAACGAGTCGTCCGCCGTCGCCGCAAAGAAATCATAATGGCCGAGCCATGCGGCGACGCGTGCACCGACCACATCCGGCCGGTGCGCGATCGGATCCGGTGGCGGACTGCTGATCCACTCCGAAACCAGGGCACGGGCCCGCAACCGCGCTGCATCGGTCCCCAGCGCGCGCAAGTCGCGCAGCCAGGTAAAGTTATGCGCTGCGGCCCTGAGGACGGGCGAGCCGGATACAGCGCCCCAGCCGCCCGGCCGCAACGGGCGGACCGCGCCTCCCAGCTCCAGTTCGCCCTTGAGCAACCGCGCACCGCGGACCGGATCGCCTGGCCAGGGATCGCGCACCGGCAGCGCCGGCGCATCAGGAACACGACCTATCCTGAGGCTGGGCAGACGCGCCATGACGCGACGGGCATCGCGCAGCCAACGACGCGGATCCGCCCCGCTCATCCCGCCGGTCGCTCGCCACGGAGCGCGGCGATTGCCGCCGCATAGTCGGGCGCACCGAATACCGCGGTGCCGGCGACGAGCGTGTCCGCGCCGGCGCTGATCGCCTGTGCCGCGGTGGCAGGCACGATGCCGCCGTCAACGGAGAGCGCGATCGGATGGTCCGCTGCATCGATCATGCGTCGCAGCGCTGCAATCTTCGGCAGTTGCGAGGGCAGGAACTGCTGTCCGCCGAATCCAGGGTTCACCGACATCACAAGAATGATGTCGACCAGATCGAGCACCCATGCAACGGCATCGATCGGAGTCGCAGGGTTCAAAACCACGCCGGACTTCATCCCGTGCGCGCGGATGTGCTGGAGAGACCGGTGCAGATGCGGCCCCGCCTCGGGATGCAGCAGCACGTGATTGGCGCCGGCCTCGACGAACGCCGGAATGAAGGGATCGACCGGCGCGATCATCAGATGCACGTCGAATGGAAGCCGCGTGTGGGGGCGCAGCGCCTTCATAACCGGGGGGCCGAAACTCATGTTGGGAACGAAATGGCCGTCCATGATGTCGAGGTGCAGCCAATCGGCGCCGGCGGCTTCGACAGCGGCGACTTCCTCACGCAGGCGGGAAAAGTCCGCAGCGAGCAGACTCGGGGCGATAGTGACTCGGTGTGAGGCCGGGGACATGGGATGGTTCTAGTGCCGTTGTTGGGTCAGGGGGAGAGTCGGGTCAAGAGACGGATAGCGTGGCGCCGGCTGGCCTCGCACGGCTGCAAGCAACACCGCGAAGCGGTCGCCCAGTCCACGCGGCATGGGCGGCGCGGACCACCGGGCCAGGTCCCGCCGCGCCAGCACGGCGGGCAGTGCCGCTGCGACGGCACTGCGCGGCAGCTGAGCGGTAGCGGCCCGCGCGAGCAGGGCCTGTCCGTCCTGAACGAGGACAGACAATACTTTGCGAACCGGCGGTGAAGCCGGCGCAGCCACCGCCGCCTCCGGCGAAAGCCCGTGCGTGCGCAACAGATCCTCCGGCAAAAGACAACGGCCGCGTGCTGCCAGGGACGGCATGCCACGCACCAGCCCCGCCACGCCATACGCCGCGCCGAACGGCCGCAGCAGCTCGGGGTCCGCCGCGCCGAGCGCACGCCCTGCGGCGACGGCCACGCCGCCGGCGACGCCGCGCACATAATCGCGCCAGTCAGCCAAGGTCGCGATTGACGGCTCCGCCTCAATCTCCCGCGCTGCAATCATCGCCAGCAAATCGTCGCGCGACAGCGATCCATCATCCATCGCCGCGGCCAATGGCGTCGCCACTTCATGGCGGCGCGCCGCCCCCTCGACCACCTCGCGCCACCACGCAAGGCGGATCAGCGCCAGCGGCGGTTCCGAGACGACCTCGCGCGCGCGCGCCAGCTCGTGATTGAACGCATACAATGCGAGGAGCGCATGCCGCCGCGCCGGCGGCGCAAACAACGCCGTCAGGAAGCGATCCGGATCATGCTGGCGCACGAAAAGAGCCAACGCTTGGTCCATGCAGGCGAGTTGGCGCGGCCCAAGCGGTCGTGCAAGCGACGATGCGCAGAGTAACGTCGGCGAAGCCTTAGGAGGCGCGCGCTGCCCCGATCGGACCGCCCGGCGAATGCCTCGCCTGCGCGATCCGTTTCAGGTGCCGCGCCCCGGAC
>JASHQG010000588.1 GCA_030037665.1 Acetobacteraceae bacterium | reverse complement strand
GGTCATCCCGCGCTGGCACTGCTGGCAGAACAGGGCCTCGCGGCGGACGAGGAGATCGTGCTGCGGCGGGTGGTCGGCCGCGACGGCCGCTCGCGGGCCTTCATCAACGACCAGCCGGTGAGCGTGTCCCTGCTGCGCCGCGCCGCAGCTTTGCTGGTGGAAGTGCAGGCCCAGCACGAGCAGATCGGCCTGACCGACCCGGCGACGCAGGGCGTGTTGCTGGATGCGTTCGGTGTGCCCGCGGCGCCACGCGAGGACGTGCGCGATGCATGGCAGGCCTGGCACGGCGTGCTGCGGGAACTCGACACTGCGCGCGGGGCAAGGGAGGCCGCAGCGCGCGACGAGGAATGGTTGCGCCACGCCGTCGATGAACTGGCAACGCTGGCGCCGCGGGACGGCGAAGAGGACATCCTGGCGGCGGCGCGCTTACAACTGCAGCAGGTCGAACGCCGGGCCGAGGCGATCGCCGCTGCGCTCAACGAGCTGACGCCGCGCGATCGCCGCGGCCCAGGGCCGGCGGCGTCCCTACGCGCGGCGTCGCGGGCGTTGCAGCGGCTGATTCCGGCCGGGCTGCCGGACGCCGCCAATCCCGCGGCGCCGGCCGTCGCCGCGCTGGAGCGCGCCGAGGAAGCCGTGGCCGAAGCAGAGACGCTGCTGACGCGGCTCGGTGCCGACGCAGAACTTGATCCACGGTCGCTGGAGCAAGCGGAGGAACGGTTATTCGCATTGCGCGCTGCCGCGCGGAAACACGCGGTCGCGGTGGCAGAGTTGCCAGCCCTGCTCGATCGGTTGCGTGCGCGCCTGGCGGCGTTGGAGACCGGCGAGGCGAGCATCGCCGCGCTGCGGAAAGCTGCGGCCGAGGCCCGCCTGCGCTACGTGGCCGCGGCCGAAGCGCTGTCGGCGGGCCGCCGGGCCGCCGCCCTGCGCCTCGACCGCGCCGTGGCGAAGGAGTTGCCGCCGCTGCGTCTGGAAAAGGCGCGCTTCCACGCCGATGTCGCTGCGCTGCCGGAAGCCGAATGGGGCGCGGGCGGCGCGGACTCGGTGCGTTTTCTGATCGCGGCGAACCCTGGGCAGGATCTGGGGCCGCTGGTGCGCGTTGCTTCGGGCGGCGAACTGTCGCGGCTGATGCTCGCGCTGAAAGTGGTGCTGGCCGCCGGATCGCCGGTGCCGACGCTGGTGTTCGACGAGATCGATGCCGATGTCGGTGGCGCCACGGCAGCGGCGGTTGGCGAGCGGTTGGCGCGCGTCGCCGAGCGTGTGCAGGTACTGGTGGTGACACACAGTCCTCAGGTCGCCGCGCGTGGCGCATCGCATCTGCGGGTGGCGAAAGAGGCGGGGCGGGGACGCACCGCAACACTGGTGGACGAACTCAACGCAACGGCGCGGCGCGAGGAGATCGCACGCATGCTGGCCGGTGAAACGATCACTGAAGCGGCGCGTGCTGCGGCGGACGTATTGCTGGGTGCGGCGTGATGCACTTTCCCACCCGTGTGGTCGCCATTCGCACCTTCTCTCTGCGAAGCGGCACAACTCGTGGATAGCCGCCATGCGGCCATCCACGACCGAGGGTTACTCTGCGCTGAGGACCGGATCAGGCTGCAACGCTTGCCGCAGCCGTGCCGCCGGCCGGAATGTCAGCATGATCAGCGCTGCGCCGAGCCCGATCAACAACGAACCGATATAGAGCCGTCCGTAATTCCCATAGGTGTCGAAGATCACGCCACCCGCGAGCGGCCCCAAGGACATTCCCAGACTCGACGCCATGCTCGCGGCACCGATCACGGTTCCGATGATATGCACCGGGAAATTCTCGCGTATGAGTACGGCGTAGAGCGGCATCACACCAGCATAGGCAAAGCCGAAAACCACCGCGACCAAGTAGAATTGATACTGTTGGCGCGCGAGGTAATAGCAGCCGACCGCCCCGGCTTGCAGCAGCAACCCGGCCACGAACGTCCGCTTCGCGCCGAACCTGTCGCCGAGTAGACCGAACGCGATGCGCCCGAACAGGCCCGACAGACCCTCGACACTGTAGATCGACACAGCCGCGGTGACCGGCAGACCGCAGGAGATTGCGTAGCTGACGGTATGGAACAGAGGTCCGGAATGCGTTGCACAACACATGAAGTAGGCGAGGCCGAGTACAACGAACTGCGGTGACGTCAGCGCCTCGCGGACAGTCATGGGTGCCCAGTTGGGGCGCGGTCCGGCGGTTTTGCCGCGCATCGCCGGCGCGCGACGCACCAGGAATGCCACGGGTAGCAGCAGCGCCCAGACGGCGACGCCAATCAGCAACTGGGCGAAACGCCAATCGAACGTCGTCACGAGTCGCGCCGCGACGGGGGCAACGGTCATCGGCGCCACACCCATTCCGGCTGACACCAGCGACACCGCGAGGCTGCGCTGGCGGTCGAACCAGGTGGTGACGGTCGCCATCACTGGCGCAAAGATGGCGCCTCCGCCGGCCCCGACCAGAATGCCATAGCAGAGTTGAAACTGTTCGATCGTGCGGGCACGGCTTGCCAGCACAAGGCCGACACCCAGGATCGTACTGCCGCTCAACAGAACCATACGCGGCCCGACGCGGTCCAGCATCACGCCCCAGCCGAAACTCGCGATGCCCATGGTGATGAAATCCAGTGTCATCGCCAGCGAAATATCGGTGCGCGACCAGCCGGTTGCGACTGACATCGGCGCCAGGAAGACCGGCAGCGAAAAAATCGACCCGATCGCGATGCAACCCATGAAGGCGCCCGCAGCGACGATGACCCAGCGATAGTGCGCGTTCATCCGGTTTTCCTTCCGTCGGACATGGATTGCCGCCTGCCACGCGTCGCGCTGCGGCTCTTCGGTCGCCTGAACAACAGTTCAAGATAACGGCGAAGGTGATCGATGCTCTCGGTGGCGATCGCCGGGCCGCCTGTCGCCTTAGCGAGGATGAACGACCCCTGGACGACGCATTGCATGTGCAGCGCGAGACTCTCCGCGGTGACCGGTTCTGCGACGCCGTATTTCTCTATCGCCTGAGCCAGATCGGCTTCGAGCCGTTTTGCGTGCCTGAAGATGCAGCTTTCGCAACCGGCGCGAAGCTCAGGGTTCGTCGCGTAGATCTCCTGCAGCATGGTTCCGACGAAGCAGGTGAATTCGGGCAGCTCACCGGTCAGGATCGACTTGCGGTACTCGAGGTAGGCGAAGACGCGGTCGAGCGGATCCGCAGCCTGGTGGTAGGGCGCGTTGCCGAACAGGGCAGTCGTGCATTCTATCCAGCGTTCGACTGCGGCGAGGGCGAGGTCGTCCTTGCTCTTGAAGTGGTGGAAGAAGCTTCCCTTGGTCACGCCGGCTTCGGCGCAGACGTCCTCCACACGGGTGGCGTTGTAGCCCTTGGTCCGGACCACCTTGATTGTCGCGTCGAGAAGCCGGGTCTTCGACTGATGGGCCTGCTGCATGAGACCATACCGACTGGTTGGTATCCAACATACCCACTGGTCGGTTTGCGTCAAGCGCCGTTTCGCACAACTGCGTGAGGTCCGCCTCGGAGGTTGCGCCAGACGGCCGGCTTGCCAGCAACCTCGCCAGACGGCAGGAGTACGGGCATCGCATTGCGCCCGGTGATTGCGACATGACCCTGAACGACGTTGCCAATCTGACGGAACACGAAGCCGCCGCCGAACTCGCGCGCCTGGCGCGCGAAATCGCGCATCATGATCGGCTGTACTATCAGCAGGACGCGCCGGAGATCACCGACGCGGAGTACGACGAACTGCGCCGCCACAACGCAGCGATCGAAGCGCGCTTTCCCGAGTTGATCCGGCCTGACTCACCGTCCGAGCGCATTGGCGGTGGTGCACCAGAAGGCGGCTTTGCCAAGCTGCGCCATCGCGTGCCGATGCTGTCGCTCGACAATGCGATGGACACCGAGGAGTTCACTGAATTCTGCGCCCGCGCGCGCCGATTCGTCGGGCTGCCGGCCGATGCGCCGCTCGACTTCGTCGCGGAACCGAAGATCGACGGGCTGTCGATCAATCTCACCTACGAAAAAGGCCGCTTCGTGCACGGTGCGACGCGCGGCGACGGAACGGAAGGCGAGGACGTCACGGCCAACCTGCGCACCATGAAATCGGTGCCGGCACGGTTAAAAGGCCACGCGCCGGCACTGATCGAAATCCGCGGCGAGGTGTTCATGACCAAGTCCGACTTCCTCGCCATGAACGAGGCGCAGGCAGCGGCCGGTCAAAAGGTCTTCGCCAACCCGCGCAATGCCGCCGCGGGCAGCCTTCGCCAACTGGATGCGTCCATCACGGCCGGCCGTCCTCTGTCTTTGTTTGCCTACGCAATGGGCGAGGCGAGCGAACAGGTGGCGCAAACTCACTGGGAATACCTCGAACGACTGGGTCATTGGGGGTTTCAGGTGAATCCGCTGTCAAAGCGCGTGCAGGGCGAGGCGGCCGCGGCCAAATTCCAGGCGACTATAGCCGCTGAGCGGTCCGGCCTCGGGTACGACATCGACGGTGTGGTCTACAAGCTGAACGACCTTGCTCTGCAGCGGCGCCTCGGCTTCGTCGGACGCGCGCCGCGTTGGGCTATCGCGTGGAAGTTCCCCGCCGAACAGGCAATGACGGTGCTGAAGGAGATCCGCGTCCAGGTCGGCCGCACCGGCGCGCTGACGCCGGTGGCGCGCCTGGAGCCGGTCAATGTCGGCGGTGTGCTCGTGCAGAATGCGACGCTGCACAACGAGGATGACATCAAGCGCAAGGATATCCGCATCGGCGACACGGTGGTGCTGCAGCGCGCCGGCGATGTGATTCCGCAGATCGTGTCCGTGGTCCCGGAGCGGCGGCCGCGTGGTGCGAAACCGTACCATTTCCCGGACCGGTGCCCGGCCTGCGGCAGCCAGGCCGTGCGGCCGCCGGGTGAGGCCGTGCGCCGGTGCACGGGCGGCTTGATCTGCCCGGCGCAGCGGGTGGAACGGCTGATCCATTTCGTGTCGCGCCCGGCGTTCGACATCGACGGACTGGGCGAGAAGACGATCCGCGAGTTCTTCGACGAAGGCTGGCTGCACTCGCCAGCCGACTTGTTCCGCCTGCCGGCACGCGAGGCGGAAATCGCCGAACGCGAAGGGTGGGGCAAGGTATCCGCGCGCAATCTGTCGCGTGCGATCGAGGCGCGGCGGCGGATTTCGCTGGATCGTTTCATCTACGCGCTCGGTGTCCGGCGCATTGGCGATGCGAACGCGAAGCTGCTCGCCCGGCACTATGGCACTTATGACCATTGGCGGGCGCAGATGCTGGCTGCAACGGTGGTTGGTTCGGAGGCGCGGGAGGAGCTCGGCAGTATCGTCGGCATCGGCCCGGCGATCGCACAGGAGCTGGCCGATTTCTTTGCCGAGCATAGGAATGTCGAGGCACTGGACGAGCTGACGCGGGTGCTGACGGTCGAGGCGGCGGCGCGCGTCACCGCGGTGGCCGGCAGCGAGATCGCAGGAAAGACGTTGGTGTTTACCGGGACAATGGAGACCATGACCCGGCCTGAGGCGAAGGCACGCGCTGAGGCACTGGGTGCCAAGGTGACCGACAGCGTGTCCAAGAAGACGGACCTCGTGATCGTCGGCGCCGATGCTGGTTCGAAGGCGCGAAAGGCCGTGGAGCTGGGCGTGAAGACGATCACCGAGGCGGAGTGGCGGGAGTTGAGCGCGTCCTAGTCAGCACAGCATCCCCGTCCTCGGCAGCAGGAGAGGCCGGCGCGCGAGGCGTCCGCGCGGAGGGTGCCAGGCAGCCAGCTTGCTCAACCCGGCACCCTCTCCCGCATCGCTATGCACCGTGATCTCTCCCCCCACGCGAGAGAATGTTACACGGTCCGCGGTCAGAACTTCGAAACCCGTGTCTCCTTCGCGGTGATGAACTCGAGCAGCGCCGGCTTGCCCGCCTGCGTTTGCTCAATCCCGCGCTGGATCGCCGCCTTGATTTGGCCCGGATCGGTGATCCGCTCGCCATAGCCCCCGAACGCCTCGGCCATCTTCGCATAATTCCCGGAGATATCGGTCGAACGGTATTTGTCGGTCGAGATCGGCATCACCTTCAGCTCGATTGCCATTGAGAAATTGTTCATCAGGCACGACAGGATCGGAATCCGCTCGCGCACCGCGGTTTCGAAATCCATCCCTGTGAACCCGATCGCCGCGTCGCCCCAAAAGTTGATGCAGGTCTTTTCCGGATGCACCAGCTTCGCGCCCATCGCGAGCCCCAGCCCCATGCCGAGCTGCGTCGTCTTTCCCCAACCGATATAGGACATCGGCTCGGTTGACACCCAGAACGGCGAGATCTGGTCGCGAGGGCTTCCCGCATCGTGGGTGATGATGGTGTTTTTGGGATCGGTTGCTGCCATCAATTCCCAGATCACGCGGTAGGGGCTGATCGGCGCCTCGTTCGAGTTCAGCAGCGGCTGCCACTGCGCCATCCACTCCTCGCGTACGGCTTTGATCTCAGCGACCACCTCCTTGATGTCGCGATTGCTCTTGATGCTCTGCCGCAACTCGCCGATCAGCGCCTGCAACGTCAGCTTCGCATCGCCCACCAGGCCGACCGTGCTGATCACATCCTTGTTCAGGTGGTTTGGATCCAGCGTCGCATGGACGAACTTCTTGGCCTTGGGAAACTTGATGCCGAAGTTTGTCTCGGTGAACGAGCATCCGACGCCGATGATGAGGTCGGCATTCTGCACGAAGTGATGCACCGGCTTCGGCACTGCGTTGCCCCCGGAGCCGAGCGACAGCGGGTGGTTCTCGGGGAACGAGCTTTTGCCTCCGAGGCTGGTTGTGACCGGCGCACCGAGTAGTTCGGCGAATTCACGGAGTTCTGCCCAGGCTCCGGCCCATTGCACGCCAGTGCCGCTGTAAATCACCGGGCGCTTCGCCGCGAGGATCGCCGCCGCCGCCTTGCGCACGTCCGCCGGATCGGGGGCGTATTTGTGCACGCCGACCGGCGTGTAATCGAGGTCGCCGATCTCCTCGTTCCAGACATCGGTGGGGATTTCGACGATAGCCGGCCCACCGCGACCGTTGCGCAGATTGCTGAAGGCGCGGCGCATGACATTGGCGACCTCGCCGGGAAGCTGCACGGATTCGGCAATCTTGGCGACCCCGCGCATGCTCCGTACGGCGTTGTAGTTTGGATCGATCTGCGCGATGCGGCGCGGATAGCCTTGAGGAATGACCAGGATCGGCACCGACTCACTGTAAGCCTGCGCAATACCACCATAGGCGTTTTCCGTACCGGGGCCGTGCTGCATGCAGAACGCGCCGATCTTTCGCCCGCAGGTGACGCGGGAGATTGCGTCCGCCATGTGCAGGCCGATGCGCTCCTGGCGCACGATGATCGGGCGGATGTCTGCCTTAGCCGCATATTCCAGCAGGTGATTGACCGGATAGCCGCAGAGGATCTCGATCCCCTCGCGCCGCATGATTTCCGCAACTGCGTCGCCAACTTTCATCTGGATGACTCCCCTCCGGTGGATCTGGGCGGAAGGGTAGGACCCGGCCGGCGCTGTGGCAACGTCTCCTTCGTCATTGCGAAGTCCGAAGCGCCGCAGAAAATTCCTCCAGGCGATCGCACCGGTGCTGCACGCCTTGTGGTGACAGAAGGTCGCCTATTGAGCCACCGCAGCATCCACCCGCGTCATCAATTCCGGGGTTGATGGTCCGGCGTCCGCGGCAGCGATACACTCCGCAAATTCCTGCCGGTTTTTCGCGCCCAGTACGACTGCGTCGATACTGAATCAGAGAGCGTAACGATGTGCGACAACGGCTGGGTTTTCTTCCAGTTCGACGCACAACGCACGGAACCGCGCGGCGCGCTGATAGTCACGCTCTTCGGGATGATCTGGCGGCAGCCGCCGGTCGATTGCCGCCGTCAACGCGCCAGCCTGCACCGCACGGATGCCCATCACGCCGCCGCCGTGAGCGTGCGCTGCCGCCATGACGTCGCGCGGGCGCGCCGGACCGTCGAAGACCTGCAAACTGCCCGGCGAACCGAACAGATTGGCGATACACTGCACCGCGGCCGGCGCCGGATTTTCATGCAGCAACTGTATGATCGTGTCCGGATGGCCGATGCCGGTGAGGCCCGACGCACCGATGATGCCCTCGGCCACCAATCGTTCGAACGTCGGCCGCACATGATCGAGGAATCACTCGCACGACGTGAGTCGAGGCACTGCGTCCGGATTGCGCCACGCGGGGTGGTTCATGGGGGCAACATTGCAGTGCAAAAAGAACCGATCGAGGCGCGACACGGCGGAGCCGGCGCAGACTGCGCTCGATAGAGCGCCGCAGCATGCCGTCCACCTGGTCTGGCGGCGGATTGCCCAGATTTGCATTTGCTGGTGATCCGGACCCCGTCGGGCAGTCGCCCGTTGAATGCGGCACCGACGACTTCCTCCGCCTTGCCGTTGCCGTAGCGGGGCGCGAAATCGGGCAAGATGATGCCGGCATCGACCGGCGCGTGCACCGTGGCAAGATATTCGTCGAAGGTCGTCGTGCCCCACAGCATGCCGAGGCCGTCCCCGCCGGGTGTCAGCGTGGAGACCAAACCTGGCCGGCCGAACGAATGTGTCTGCATGGCTCAGGCCGCCCTGACCAGCCGGTGCTGCTTGCGCCCAGCCGATAGCTTGATCGCGTCCCCGCGAAGATCAGCCAGCGTGATGACCTGGCCTTCATCAGTCACCGGCGTATCGTTGACCCGCGCGCCGCCGCCACGGATCAACCGGCGCGCCTCGCCGTTGCTTTTCGCGAGGTCGGCGAGCGTGAACAAGCGGAACGCGGGGATACCGGCGGCGAGTTCATCGCGCGGGACGGCGACGCTGGGCAGCGTATCGGCTGCCTCGCCTGACTCGAATGCGCGGCGGGCGGTTTCCGCAGCGTTCTCCGCGGCGTCCCGGCCGTGTGCCAAAGCCGTTGCTTCGGTCGCGAGTATCTTTTTGGCTTCATTGATCTCGGCATCCTGCAGCTGTTCCAGACGCGCAATCTCATCGAGCGGCACGTCGGTGAACAGTCGCAGAAAACGGCCGACATCGGCGTCCTCCGTGTTGCGCCAATATTGCCAGTAGTCGTACGCAGAGAGCCGGTCGCTGCGCAGCCACACCGCGCCCGATACTGACTTGCCCATCTTGGCGCCGGACGTGGTGGTGATGAGCGGTGTCGTCAAACCAAAGGCGTGCGCGCCATCGGTGCGGCGGATCAGCTCGATGCCAGCAACGATGTTGCCCCACTGGTCGGAGCCGCCCATCTGCAACGTCACGTTAAACCGCCGACGCAGTTCGCGGAAATCGTAACTCTGCAAAATCATGTAATTGAACTCGAGGAAAGTGAGCGGTTGCTCGCGCTCCAGTCGCAGACGAACCGAATCAAACGTCAGCATGCGGTTCATCGAGAAGTGCGGGCCGACGTCCCGCAGCAGAGGGATGTAACCCAGCGCATCGAGCCAGTCGGCGTTGTTGACGATGATCGCGTCGGACGGGCCGTCGCCGAAGCGGATGAACGGGGCGAAGCACTGCCGCACACCGGCCATGTTCGCGGCGATCTGTTCGTCGGACAGCAACTGGCGGGACTCGTCCTTGCCGGACGGATCGCCGATACGCGTGGTTCCGCCACCCATCAGCACCACGGGACGATGGCCGCAGCGTTGTAGCAGGCGCAGGATCATGATGCCGACAAGATTGCCGACATGCAGGCTGTCGGCGGTGCAGTCGAAGCCCACGTACGCGGCGACCGACCCAGCCCTCAGCGCGGCGGCGAGCGCTTCGGTGTCGGTGCACTGGTGCACGAAACCGCGTGCGGTGGCTTCGGCAAGGAAATCGCTGCTGGGCATGTCGATTGGTCCGTGGCGGAAATCAGGGCGCAGCGGTTAGCATAGGCGCGCCATGGGCGAAATGCTGCGCACGATCGGCCTGATGAGCGGCACGTCGCTGGACGGCGTCGACGCCGCCTGGCTGGAGACCGACGGCCAACGCATCAGTGCGGTCGGCCCAAGGCTGACCATCCCATACGACGACCGCCTGCGCGCCGACCTGCGTCGGATCCTGAATGCCGCCCCGACCTTGGCCGCAGACGACCGGCGACTGAAGACCGCCGAGGCGCGGCTGACCGAGTACCACGTCCGCGCCGTCGCAGCACTCGACTGTCCGGCCGACCTGATCGGCTTCCACGGTCAGACCATCCTGCACCGGCCGGATCAACGCCGGACCTGGCAGATCGGCGACGCGGCGGCGCTTGCATGGCGCACCGGCCTGCCGGTGGCACACGACTTTCGTTCCGCCGACGTCGCGGCGGGCGGCGAGGGCGCGCCGCTTGCCCCGGCCTACCACGCCGCGCTGGCACGCGAGCTGCCGAAACCGCTGGCCGTGCTCAACATCGGCGGGGTCGCGAACGTCACCTGGATCGGCGACGATAACCGCTTGGTCGCATTCGACACCGGACCGGGCAATGGTCCGCTCGACGACTGGATCGCACGCCACACCGGGGAACGCTTTGACCGCGACGGTACCATGGCGCGCGCCGGACGCGCCGAGCCTGGCGTGCTGCAACGACTGCTGGCACACCCTTATTTCCGCCGGCCCCCACCGAAATCATTGGACCGTCTGGAGTTCTCGACGGCCCTGGCGGCGAGTGGTCTGGACACGCTGTCGCCGGCGGACGGCGCGGCGACACTGGTGGCGTTCACCGTCGAGGCGGTCGCGATGGCCCCGTTTCCTGAACCACCGCGCCGCTGGCTCTTGAGCGGCGGCGGACGGCGTAACCGCGCCATGATCGAGGCGCTCCGCCAACGGCTGCGTGCGGTGGTCGGTCCCGTGGAGGGGGTCGGTTGGGACGGCGACGCGCTGGAGGCGCAGTGCTTCGGTTTCCTCGCAGCACGCGTTGCGGCGGGCCTGCCGATCAGCTTTCCGGGGACGACAGGCGTCCCGGTCGCACTCGCGGGCGGGCGAATCGCCCGCGCCTAGGTCGGCGGTAACCGGCCGGTGGCGATCCGGAGGAGTCCAGCACCAAATCTCTCAACGGGTGTCGCCGCCGACCGTCGTGGCGCTGCGGGGCAAACCGCGACCCGCCGCGTACTCTTTGCGCATGCATTATACTTTTTATATTTTACGAGCCGAATATTTTACGGCGTTTCTATAACTTCATGGCCTTGGGCTGAATGGATTTTTTATGCTTGGCGGACCCTAGGATGCGTATGGCGACATTGCCCGCTCTGCAAGTCACAGAGTGGCGTCTAAGCAGGCAACGGCAGGTTTGAGGAGTCCGACCATGGATCTGGCGATCTGGCTGCCCGCGTTGTTCGCGCTGGGCGTTGTCAGCATGGGCCTCTGCTGGGCCTTCGCCGAAT
>JASHQG010000069.1 GCA_030037665.1 Acetobacteraceae bacterium | reverse complement strand
GGGCTCGGCCTCGCGATCAATGATCGGCTGCGCCGCGCCGCCGTGCCGCGGCCCTGATGTTCTTGCGAGGCGGGCAGCAGCGCAGCAATCTGCCGCGGCATGGGGCATCCGACGCAGCAACACCAGGGGGGAACTGATGCGCTTACAGGACAAGGTGGCGATCGTCACTGGTGGCGCACATGGCATGGGCGAAGCCGGGGCGCGGTTGTTTGCCAGGGAAGGTGCCGCGGTGATCATCGCCGACGTGCTGACGCGTGAAGGCGAGGCCGTTGCCGCGGATATCAGCGCCAGCCAGGGCCGCGCGCGATTCATCCGCACCGACGTGACGTCGGAACAGGACTGGCAGCGGCTCATTGCCGAGACCATCGCAACCTATGGAAAACTCGACGTCCTTGTGAATAACGCCGGTATCAGCGGCAGCGCCGTCGATGACGACAACAGCCTGGAGGGCTGGCAGAAGCTGCTGTCGATCAACGCCACCGGTGTGTTTTTGGGAATCAAACACGCCGCCGCAGAAATGGCGAAGGCGGGACGGGGATCGATTGTCAACATTTCCTCGATCGTGGGCATTGTCGGCAGCGAGTCCGGCAATCCGGGCTATCCTGCGTCGAAAGCGGCGGTGCGCAACCTGACAAAGGCTGCGGCGCTGCGTTATGGGCCACAGGGCGTGCGTGTGAACTCGGTGCACCCGGGTTACATGCCGCCGATGTTGAATGCGACGAACGCCGCCGGTCGCGCGGCGAAGATCGCCGAGACGCCGCTGCGTCGGCTGGGCGAACCGATCGAAGTGGCGTACGGCGTGCTGTTTCTGGCGTCCGATGAAGCAAGCTTCGTCACCGGCGCCGAACTGGTGATCGATGGCGGCTACATCGCGCGGTGACCTCACGAAACCTCTGTCGTGCCGAACACGGGAGGGGTTTCACGACGAAAGGACCCGTCCATGCCCACAGTACCGACGACGCAAATCCCCGGCGTCTATCACCGCTGCATCGGCGACATCGTCGTGACCGCGTTGTCCGATGGTTATCTCGACGGCACGATCGACGTTCTACGGAACATCAGCCAAGCGGAATCCGAACGCATGCTGCACGACGCGTTCCGGCCCGGCCGGCGCACATCTGTGAACGCCTATCTGATCTACGCCGCCGGCCGGCTCGCGCTGATCGAAACCGGCTCCGGCGATTACCTGCTCCCCACGGCCGGCAAGCTGCAACACAATCTGCGCGCCGCCGGCATCGACCCCGCGTCGATCGAGTGCGTGATCCTGACGCATATGCACCCCGATCATTCCGCGGGACTGACGGATCCGAAGACCGGCGCAAAGTTCTTCCCCAACGCCGAACTCGTCGTGCACGAGAACGAGCCGCGCCACTGGCAGGACGACAGCGCCATGTCGCGCGCCAGCGAACGGGCCAAGAAGCTCTATTTCCAGTGTGCGCGCGAACAAATGGCGCCGTACCACAACGTCATGCGGACCTTCACGGGCAGTGTCGACGTGTTCCCTGGTGTGCGCTCGGTGCCGCTGCACGGCCACACGCCGGGACACAGCGGCTACATGATTTCATCGGGCAAGGAGACGCTGCTGATCTGGGGTGACATCGTGCATGTCCCGGAAATTCAGGTGCCCCGTCCCGACGTCACGATCGAGTTCGACACCGACCCGCACGCCGCTGCGGCAACGCGCGTGCGCATCTTCGACCAGGTGGTCACCGACCGGCAGTTGATCGCCGGGATGCATGTGCATTTCCCCGGCTTCGCGCACGTCGTGAGGAGCGGCGACAGCTATGCAATGGTGCCGGAGCCATGGGATCAGGCATTCGGCGCATAGGTGGTCGGCACTGAAGTCCGCGGCGGCGATCCGTTGGATGCGGGTTCAGGTATCGCCCTGTGCGAAGCGCTCATGGACCTGGGCGCTCCGTCTTCAGGCGGGGCAGGCGCGGCCATGAAAGACACTGATAGCCCGTTGCGCGCAGTGCGTTCGCGGCGCGACAGAGAGAAACACATGGTTTCGCGCAGCCAGCTCCCGCTGCCCTTCGTCCACCAGCCGACATACGCCGCCAGCGACTTCATGCTTGCCGGGTCGAATGAGGCGGCGAGGACCTGGCTCGATCGCACACCGGCATGGCCAGAGAAGCGGCTCGCGCTCTGGGGCGAGGCTGGTGTCGGCAAGACCCATCTGCTGCGCCTCTGGGCCAGGCGCGAAGAGGCGCTCCATCTCGAGGGATCTGGGCTTCGCGAACTGCCGCCGCTTGCGCCGTCCGGTGGAATCGCGCTCGATGACGGCGACGCCGTGCCGGACGAAATCATTCTGCTCCATCTCCTGAACGCGGCCCGTGATGCGTCCCTGCCGGTGTTGCTCGCCGCTCGCACGCCGCCGGCGCGCTGGGCGGTGGGGCTGCCCGATCTCGCGAGCCGCCTGCGCGCCGTCACCGCCGTCGCAATCGATCCACCGGAGGAACCGTTGCTGCGTGCGCTTTTGGTGCGTCTTCTGCTGGATCGTCAGCTCCGCGCCGATTTGCCCGTCCTCGACTGGCTCCTGCTCCGTCTGCCCCGATCCGCTGCCGCACTCCGCGAGGCTGCCGCGCGCCTCGACCGCGCCTCTCTCGCGGCCCATCGAAGGATCGACCGGAAAATCGCTGCCCAGGTCATCGCCGAAATGGGAATCTGCCTCGGCGATTAGGCAGGCTCTCGCGCGTATCGCCGCGCTTGCCGGGCTTGTGGACGCCGAGCGCCCGTTGATCCATCGCCCCTCGCCGGCCTGCCCGTTCATCCTGTAAGCTGGCAGCATGAACACGTCACCCGCCCCCCAGGACCTCGCCAGCGGCGGTGAGATCCTGGAGTTCGTCGCTCCGGCCGAATCGCCGGCCGCCGATGCGATCGCCCCGGATCGCCCGGAGCGCTTCATCAACCGCGAGCTGTCCTGGCTCGACTTCAATCGCCGCGTCGTCGAGGAAGCGGAGAACCCGCGCCATCCGCTGCTCGAGCGGTTGCGCTTCCTCTCGATCAGTGCGTCGAATCTGGACGAATTCTATTCGGTCCGCGTCGCCGGCCTGATCGGCCAGGCCAAGGCGGGTGTCAGTGCCGTTTCACCCGATGGCCGAACCCCTGCCCAGCAACTCGCCGAGATCAAGCAGCGCGCTGAAATGCTCCTCGCCGAGCAGCAGCGGGTCTGGCGCGAGCTGCGCAGCCTGCTGCGCGACGCGGGCATCGAGGTATGCGATCCGCACGCTCTGAGCCAGGACGATCTGGCCTGGCTCGATGGCTGGTTCATGGAGCGGATGTTTCCGGTACTGACACCGCTCGCGATCGATCCCGCGCACCCGTTTCCGTTCATCCACAACATGGGCCTGGTCATCGCGCTTTTGCTTCTGCGCGCGGAGGACGGCCAGACCATGAGGGGCATGCTGCCGCTGCCATCGCGGGTCGAGCGCTTCGTGCGCCTGCCGCCGGACTCCGAGAGCGAGAGGATCCGGTTCGTTGTTCTGGAGGACCTGATCAGCCTGTTCCTGGATCGCCTGTTCCCTGGCTTTACCGTCACCGGCCGGGGCATGTTCCGGGTGATCCGGGACACCGACGTGGAGTTCGAGGAAGAGGCAGAGGATCTTGTCCGCTCCTATCTGACCGCGCTGAAGCGACGGCGCCGCGGCGTCGCGATCCATCTCGGCATGCACACCGAAATGCCCGAGGAGCTGCGCTTGCTGGTCGCCGATCAGCTCGGCACCAGCGATGATGACATCCACACCACCGACGGCATCCTCGGCGTCGTCGATGTGAAGCAGCTTATCGTCGACGACCGACCCGATCTTCTGTTCCCTCCCTACACGCCGCGCTTTCCTGAGCGCATCCGCGATTTCGGTGGCGATTGCTTTGCGGCGATCCGTGCCAAGGACATCATCGTCCACCACCCGTTCGAGAGCTTCGACGTGGTCGTGCAGTTCCTGCGCCAGGCGGCGCAGGATCCGAACGTCATTGCCGTGAAGCAGACGCTGTATCGCACCAGTCACGATAGCCCGATCGTGAAAGCGCTGATCGAGGCTGCCGAGGCCGGCAAGTCCGTCACCGCCGTGGTTGAGCTGCGCGCGCGTTTCGACGAAGAGGCGAACATCCTGCTGGCACGCAGCATGGAAGCTGCCGGGGTGCAGGTGGTCTATGGCTTCGCCGAACTCAAGACGCACGCCAAGCTGTCGCTGGTTGTCCGGCGGGAGGGCGGATTTGTGCGTTCCTACGCGCATTTCGGCACCGGGAACTATCACCCGATCACAGCGCGCATCTATACCGACCTCTCCTTCTTCACCACCGACCCGGCGCTCACGCGTGACGCTGCCCATCTGTTCAATTACATGACGGGCTACGCAAAACCGGAACAAATGGAAGAGGTCGCGTTCAGTCCGCTGACCACGCGCAAGGCGCTCCTGGAACTGATCCACCGGGAGATCGCCTTCGCCCATGCCGGCAAGCCGGCACACATCTGGATCAAGCTCAACAGCCTGGTGGACGTGATGCTGATCGACGCGCTCTATCAGGCCTCTTGCGCCGGCGTGAAAGTGATGGGCGTGATCCGTGGCATCTGCTGCCTCCGCCCCGGCGTGCCGGGCCTCTCTGACAACATCCGCATCAAGTCGATCGTCGGCCGTTTCCTGGAGCACGCGCGGATCTGTGTGTTCGGCAACGGCCACGCGCTGCCCAGCCGTTTTGCACGCGTCTACATCAGCTCCGCCGACTGGATGGCGCGTAACATGGACTGGCGGGTGGAAACCCTGGTGCCAATCCACAACCCGACGGTGCACGCGCAGGTTCTGGACCAGATCATGGTGACGGACCTGAAGGATTCGATGCAGTCGTGGGAGCTGAGGTCCGACGGCCAGTGGCGCCGCGTCGCGCCTGGACGCAAGCCGGTCTCCGCGCACGATTATTTCATGACCAATCCGTCGCTGTCCGGCCGAGGCTCCGCGTTGCACGGACCGGTCGTGCCGTCGCCGCTGAATACGCATCGCCGCCAGGATCGCGTGAACCAGGACTGATCGCATGCCGTATTCTCCACCTGCCAACATGCCTCGCTGCGGCGTGGTGGACCTTGGTTCCAATTCGGTGCGCCTGGTCGTCTATGAAGGCGAGTGCCGCAATCCGATGGCAATCTTCAACGAGAAGGCGGTGCTGCGCCTTGGCCGCGGGTTGTCCTCAACCGGGCGGCTGAATGAAGAGGGCATGACGCAGGCCTTTACGGTGATGCATCGCTATTACGCGGTGGCACGCGCGATGGGTGCAAAGCCGTTCGAGGTGCTGGCCACCGCAGCCGTGCGCGATGCACGCAATGGCCCGGATTTCGTCGCCGCGCTGACGCAGCGCATGCCGGGCGTGAAGATCTCTGTGCTGTCCGGATTGCAGGAAGCCGAACTCTCCGCCGAGGGCGTGTTATGCGGCATTCCAACCGCGAATGGCATTCTCGCCGACATTGGCGGCGGTTCCCTGGAACTGGTGCGGCTGAATAGCGGCACTCGTGGCGCCTCGCACACGCTCAGGCTCGGCGTGATCCGGCTGATGGAGCGGTCTGGCAACGATCCGATCCGCGCACGTGCGATCGCCGAATTGGACATGCAGACCGTGCCGTGGCTGTCGCACGCGGTTGGCGCTGATCTCTATCTGGTCGGAGGCGCGTGGCGTGCACTCGCACGAATCCACATGGCGCAGACCGCCTATCCGCTGCAGATGGTGCACCACTATACGATCAGCCGCGAGGAGGCGCGCGACCTCGCCGTCCTGATCTCAAGCGCCGGGCGGCGGGCGCTGGAACGACTGCCCGGCATGCCGCGGCGTCGTATCGACGATCTGCCGTTCGCTGCGGTTGTATTGCGCCGCCTGCTGCGGCTGACCGGCGTGCGGCGCGTGGTGTTCTCGGCCAGCGGCCTGCGCGAGGGCTGGTACCTGCAGCGCATGCCGTCGGAGGTCCGCGCGCATGATCCGCTGGTGTCGGCGGCAAGCGAAATGGCGAGGCGGCTGGGCCGCGATCCGTCTCTGCCGCCCGCCCTTCTGGATTGGACGCAACCGCTGTTCTCCTACGAGACGCCCGAGGCACAACGGCTGCGCCAGGTGGCGTGCTGGATGTCGGACATCGGCAGCCACGACCATCCGGAATTCCGCGCCGAGCAAGCGTTCCTGCGCGTGCTGCGTCAGCCCGGCATCGGGCTGGACCATTACGCGCGGGCCTATCTCGCCCTGGTGACGGCGATGCGGTACGAGGTTGACGTCGACGCAGAGTTCCTGCGTCCGGCGCGCTTGCTCCTGGACGTGGCGAGCGCGAATCGCGCGGAAGTGCTCGGTGTCGCACTGCGGCTTGCCTACACGCTGTCGGCCGGCACGCCGGATCTGCTGGCAGGCACGTCGCTTTCGCTGCAGGGCGGGCAACTGGTGCTGCGTTTGCAGGAAGACAGCGGGGTGTTCGCCGGCGAGAGCGTCATGCGCCGGCTGGATCGTCTGGCGCAGGCGCTCGGTTTGGAAGCCGCGACGGCAACAGCAGCGGCGCGCGCGGCTTAACGTGGCGGGATGATCAGGCGTGCAGGGGCCGGCCAGCTCTCGCGTCGGATCGGTTCGGCACCATGCGCCTGACAGGACAAAGGCGGAGACAATCCCCTGATGGCCTGCCGAAGGCCCGCACCGGAGACGTTTGTCATCCACGTGTCGGTCGGCCGATGGGGCGGTGAGGAACTCGCGGATGATAGAGGGGGACGAATCGTATGATCCGCCCGGCGCGGCCAGAAGAAGCCGACACCATCCGCGACATCGTGCATGCCGCCTATCGCCACTACGTCGCGCGCATCGGCAAACTGCCTGGTCCGATGCTGGATGACTACACGCACCGCATCGCCAGCGATCAGGCATGGGTATTGGAAGAGGCCGACCAGATCATCGGCGTTCTTGTCCTCGAGCCGACAGATGCGGGTTTCCTGCTCGACAACATCGCTGTTGCCCCGCACGCGCAAGGCAGCGGCCACGGCCGCACGCTGATCGCCTTCGCCGAAGCCGAGGGGAGACGTCGTGGCTATGGCGAAATCCTGCTCTATACGCACGCCCTGATGACCGAAAACCAGGCTCTCTACAAGCGGCTGGGATTCGTGGAAACCGGACGGGTCACGGAGAAGGGATTCGACCGGGTCTACATGACAAAACGACTCGCCTGACGTCCCTGGAGTGACAACCGGGTCTACGACCAGCCAGGAGAACCCGGCAAACAGGACGATCTGGCCGGCGGTCCGCCTTATGACAAAACATTCGGGCCGCAAAAAATCCGGAATTAATCGGGCGCGGCGGGCCGATCGAGAGAGCGCCCTTGACCAGAACATCCTGTTTTCGCACCGTGGCGCCAGTTCGCAAGAGAAGGCGGCCGGCCATGATCAAGCGTTTCCATGTGCTCTATGTCGGCCAGATCGACCTGGATAATGTCGGTCTGCAGGGCACGCCTGCCAACGAGCGCCGCTATTCCAACGATCGCCTCAGCGAAGTCTTCTTCACCGCGCGACATATGGCGCGGGTGATGGACGAGCTGGGCTATTATGCCTTGTGGACGGCGGAACACCATTTCCAGCGCGAGGGATACGAGTGCCTGCCGAACCTGGTGCAGCTCGGACTGTGGCTAGCGACGCAGACCAGGCGGCTCAAATTCGGCTGCGCATTCAACGTGCTGCCGATGTGGCATCCGATCCGCCTGGCAGAAGACTATGCGATGGCCGACATTGTCACCGACGGCCGGGTGATCATGGGTGTCGGCCGTGGCTATCACACGCGTGAGGTGGAGACGTTTGGCGCCCCGCTGATCGATGCGGAGAAGAACCGCGACTATTTCGAAGAGCAGCTGCAGGTGATGCTGAAGTGCTTCAATGAGGACTCATTCCATCATAAGGGCCGCTTCTTCGAATGTCCGCCGCCGGTCGATTACCGTGGCTACAAGCTGACGGACATCACCATGGTGCCGCGGCCGAAGCATCTGCCGGTCGAGGTCTGGATGCCGGTTGCCTCCGGCAAGACGATCGACATGATGGCGAAATACGGGCTGAAGGCGATGGTGACGCTGAACGGCGAGAAGATCCTCGACGACGTGGTGCGCGCGTATCAGGCGGCGTGTGCGAAATACGGTCAGGCCAAGCAGCTTGGCCAGGACATGATCTGGGGTGCGGGGCTCTATCTCGCGCGCGATGAGGAGGAAGCGATCCGCAGCGTCGAGCCGGCGCATGACGAGCGGTACAAGTGGTTCGCGCCGTTCGGATTTGTGCGTTACGCGGATGAGCAGGGACGGACCTGGGGCACACCCGGCGCGCCGGCGCGGATCCCGTCATTGCGCGATGGCGTGCAGCAGAAGGCATGGTTCTGTGGAACGCCCGGCCAGGTGATCGACGGGATCAAATCGATCGAGGCGAAATACCCGGGCCTGGAGGATTTCATGATCCACTGGGCAGAAGGCCTCAGTCCGCGTGAGTTCGAGGAGCAACTGCGCTGGTTCGCCCGCGACGTCATGCCGGCGTTCGGTTAGCAGAGCACCATCGCAACCTCGACGCCCGGCCCGACCAGCTGATCTCTACGATCCGCGGAAGCTCACTGCGTGGCCGACCTGCCGAAGCCGGTCGTCGCGGGGCCTTCGGCCCGACCCGTTGGCCGGCCATGCCACAGGGCGGTAACGATCACCCGGTATAGAACCCCAGCTTGCGTGCGGCGAGGTCGACCGTGACGACGTCGTCCGGCGTTTTCGCCTCATCACCGTCGCTGGCGGGATGATATTCGATGCGCAACTGCGAAGCGGTTACCACGATACGCAGGTAGCCGTAGTGCAGGTCGTCGTAGCTTTCCAGTATCACCTTATCGCTATGACGGGGAACTTGCAGTGCTTGCGGCGTGCGGAGCGGCGCCGCCCCTTTGTGTCTCAGCTTTGCCAGTCCGTGCCCGCCGTCGCCACAGATGACGTAGGGAATCTGGGTCGCCCCATGATGCCGCGTGAAACGCTGGTAATTGTGCGCATGCCCCGACAGAACCGCATGCGGCCACACCCCAGTTGCGCTGCAAACCGCATCGATCTGCGACAGCATGGCCTCACTCCAGCCATGTTTGCTGCCCGCGGTATAAGCCGGATGGTGATGCGCCAGCACGAGCGCGCCCTTGAAGCCCTCCGACTTCACCCGTTCCAGCGCCACCTTCAGGTAATCGAGCTGCGCATGCCCGATATGGGGGTCGGCGATAACGCCAGGATCTTCCAGCGTGTTGCTGTACAATGTCAGGATGCGCAGGAACGGTGCTTCAAACGTGTAGAACACGCCGGGCTGAATCTGCGCGGTGCGCGACAGTCCGCCGGCTTGCGGTGTTATCTCGAATTCCGATGCGCAAAAATTCTCGAGGAACGCCTGGAGCGTCGGGGTGTTCACGCCGGGCGCCACCATGCCATCGTGGTTACCGGCGATCGCCAGGATTGGTGCCGGATAGTCGCGATACGGCTCATAGAACTGGCCGATCTGTTATCGTCAACATATCTGAAGATATGTTGCGGCCAGTGTTATGTGACGCAAGAAGGCGTGCTGGCTGTCAGCAGGGGCGTCCGATCGCTGTTGACGCAACATAACCAGCGAATGCGAAAGCATCTGCCAATGGCGATGTCTCCAACTTGTCTGGGGCCTGCCAGCCGATTGCGCTTTCGTTCCTGATCGCCTTACTCACGGCTCTGTAGGGATCACTGTGTCGCAGAATATGTTCCCTTATAACCCAGGACAGCCAAGCAGAATCGCCACTTGTACCAGTCGGCCGCAACATAAGTTATGCCGCAGCATAATGGTCGTAAAAATACTGCGCTTCGCCGAAACTGTAGATCACGTCGCCCAGGTGGAACAGGAAGATCGTCCGTTCCCTCGGATCCTCGTCACTGAAGTCGCTGACCAGCTTGTCGGCCACCAGGTTCTGGCTCTCCGGCTTGCGCGTATTGCCGGTATCGCCCGTGACATGGAACACCATCTGGCCCGATGCTGTGATCTTCTG
>JASHQG010000587.1 GCA_030037665.1 Acetobacteraceae bacterium | reverse complement strand
GGACGTGCGGTGGCCGCGCGCATGATCTCGCGATACCCCTGCTAGAACCGCGCGGCCGGCTGCGCCAGAAATGCCCGCTCTTCCGCCGTGCTTTCGCGTCCCAGCGCCACGTTGCGGTGGGGAAAGCGACCGTACCGATGAATGATATCGCGGTGACGGTAGGCATGCTCTATTGCCAGATCGCCCAGTGCAATACGCAGGCCTTCAAACAATCGCACGCTTTCCTCCTGGTCTGCCAGTTCTTCTGAGTGCTCGAACGGCAGGTAAATGAATACCCGTTCGAACCATGTGAGCTGGCGGTCAATCCTCTGCGCCACGGCGCGACGCGCCAGTGCCCGCGCCTGCGGGTCGGCGGCAAAGGCTTCCGGCGAGCCACGGTGCAGATTGCGCGAGAACTGATCCAGCAGAATGATCAGCGCCAACATGCCGCGGGACGTCTCGGCCCAGTGATCGAGCCCGCCCTGGCGGGCGGCGCGCAATGCGTTGGCGAAGGCGCAGCAGGCGGCATCGAAGTCGTCCTCTTTGCGGAACCAGACGTCGCGCCAGGTCCGTGGGTCGGCTGCGAACCAGAAGTCCAGCACCTCGTCGGGCATCGTCATGCCAAAGCGCGCTCCAGCACCCGAACGGAATGAATGGCCGGGCGGCCGGCGAGGTCGCGGATTTGATGGCGACACGAGGTGCCGTCGGCGACGATCAGCGCGTCCGCCGGTGCGTTGCGTACCGCCGGCAGCAGTGATGCTGCCGCCATGGCATACGAAATCTCCTGCGTCTCCTCTTGGTAACCGAAACTACCTGCCATGCCGCAACAGGATGCGGCGATCGGCTTCACGGTGAAATCCGGAATGCGCTGCAGCATCGACAGGGCCGAGGGGAAAGCGCCGAACGATTTCTGGTGGCAGTGGCCGTGCACATGCGCCGTGGCCTGCAGCGGACGCAGGGGCAGTTGCGGTTTTTCGTGCGCGAGGAACTCCGACAGCAGCATCGCGCGGCTCGCCAGGTTGTCGGCCTCGGCACCCGGCAGCAGCGAACGGAACTCGTCGCGCAGCGTGAACAAGCACGACGGTTCAAGGCCAATCACGGGCAGGTGTCCGCCGAGCTGTCCCATGGTGCGGCGGGCTTCCTCACGTGCCCTGTCCAGCAGCCCGGCGGCGAGCCACGTCCGACCACAGCAGAGGGGCCGGCCGCGGCGTGGCGGCATGATCGCGCGATAGCCTGAGGCAGCCAGGACACGCAGTGCCGCACGTAAGTTCTCCGGTTCGAACCAGCGATTGAACGTGTCGGCCAGCAGCAGAACTTCGCCGCGTGGCCTCGCCGGAGCCAGCGCGTCCGCCTCGGCATCACGGAAAAAGTCCGAGCGCCAGGCGGGCAGGGGGCGCGACGCCGCAATGCCGATCATACGCTGCATCAGCGCACGTATAGGTGGGAAACGATTTCGCACGTTCGCAAGCGGTGCGACGCGGCCAAGGATCGGTGCGAAGCGCGGCAGATCGGCGATCAGCGATTCGCGCGGCCTCACACCGTGCCGCTCAACGCGTGCAGCCAACACCTCCAGCTTCATCTTTGCCATGTCGACCCCGGTCGGACATTCGCGCCTGCATCCCTTGCAGGAAACGCACAAATGCATCGCCTCGGCCAGCGCGTCCGATGACATCGCCTCAGCGCCGAGCTGTCCGGTGAGCGCAAGCCGCAGCGTGTTGGCGCGTCCGCGCGTCAGGTGCACTTCGTCGCGGGTGACGCGAAAGGACGGGCACATCACGCCGGCATCGAAGCTCCGGCACGTGCCGTTGTTGTTGCACATCTCCACCGCGGAGAGCATGCCGCCGAACGGGCCGGGATAGTCGGACCAGTCGAGCCGCGGCGTGAAGCCGGGCGCAGCGCCATATCCGGGTGCGTAACGAAACAAGCGACGGTCATCCATGCGCGGCGGGCGCACGACCCGGCCGGGATTCAGCATGCCGGTCGGATCGAACGCGTCCTTCACCGTCTCGAAGGCGCGGGCAAGGCGGCTGCCGAACATCGTCTCGCTGAACTCGCTGCGCGCGATGCCGTCCCCATGCTCGCCGCTGTGCGAGCCTTTGTATTCGCGGACCAGGGCGAAGCATTCCTCGGCCACCGCGCGCATCGTCCGCACGTCGGCGGGGTCTTTCATGTTCAGCACCGGGCGCACATGCAGGCAGCCGACCGAGGCGTGCGCATACCAGGTGCCTTTGGTGTTATGCTTCTCGAAGACCGCGTTCAGATGCTCAGTGTAATCGGCGAGATCCTCCAAATTGACGGCGCAGTCCTCGATGAAACTGACGGGTTTGCCGTCGCCCTTCATCGACATCATAATGTTGAGACCGGCTTCGCGGACGCTGGCTATATCAGCCTGGAAGTTGGCATCGATCGCCCGCACCACCTGACCCGGCAGGCCGAGATCGGCCATCAGCGCCTCGAGATTTGCCAGCCCGGCGTAAAGCGGCGCGTCCTCGTGGCCGTGGAACTCGACGATCAGCAAGGAGTCCGGTTCGCCGATCAGCATGTTGTCGATAGTGGCACGGAAGATCGGGATGCTACGACCGAGCTCGGTCATCGTTCGATCGACCAGTTCCACCGCTTCGGGATCCAGCTTCACGATGTGCTGCGCCGCTTCCATCGCGCGGCGGAAGGTCGGGAACTGGCAGATGCCGAGCACCTTGCGCGGCTTCACCGGGTGCAGCCGCAGCTCGAGCGCAGCGGAGAACGCCAGAGTGCCTTCGGAACCGACCAGCAGGCGCGCCAGATTTTCGCGGCCGGCGGCGCGCGCGGCCGGTGTCAGCACGTCTATGTTGTAGCCGCCGACACGGCGAAGCTGCTTCGGGAACCTCGCGGCGATCTCCTCCGCTTCCGCCGCACCGAGCACACGCATCCGCTGGATCAGGTCGGCAATGTTGGCCGGAATGTCGGCGCCGAGATTGTCCGGCACCGCGCCAAACCGATGCCGCGTCCCGTCCGCGAGGATCGCGTCGATCGCGGAAACATTGTCTGCCATCAGTCCGTAGCGAATGGATTTCGAGCCACACGAATTGTTGCCCGCCATGCCGCCGATAGTGCAGCGCGCATGGGTCGAGGGATCAACCGGAAAAAACAGTTTGTGCGGACGCAGCGCCGTGTTGATCTGGCCGAGGATGGCGCCGGGTTCCACGAGCGCGGTCTGCGCCGCGGGATCGATCTGCAGAATGTTGCGCAGGTGCTTTGAGCAATCGATGACGAGCGCGCGATTGACGGTCTGCCCGCACTGGCTGGTGCCTGCGCCACGCGCCAGCACGGGAATGCCGTGCTCCTTCGCGATGGTCAGCGCCGCAGCAACATCGTCAATTCGCTTCGGCACGATCACGCCGAGCGGTTCGACCTGATAGATCGACGCGTCAGTGGCATAGCGGCCGCGGTCGGCGCGATCGAACAACACCTCGCCCGCGATGTTACGGCGCAGGCGGTCGGCGAGCGCAGAATCGCCGGGGCCGATCGTGGCGTCGCTCATGGTGCTGCCGTAGCTAGCGTGGCCATCCGTCTTCCTTTCTCGTGCAGCGATGGGACAGTCTGGTAACATGCCGATCCGCACGCGGCCACACGGCGCACCCGCCCCAGTATCCCGCAAGGCAACACGACGATCTCAGCCGTCAGCGGCGTGGTGGATTGCGCCACCGCGGCGCGGCCATCATCCGGGGATGGCGAACGACGGGAAGCCTGCCGCGCGAGCGTGGTACTCAGAAACGTCGTGTGCCGCCGGACCAGTGGACACCGACGTGATGTTGGAGGTGTTTGCGCACCCAGCCCGCAAACGCATCATCGGTCGCGTGCCGTGGCGACGCGGTGCCGCGAACGGGCGCAGTGGTTACCGTCGCGTGTGTCCGCAGATGACTTGTGAGTGTAGAAGTTGGATCCGGCGGTCACTCAGCGCAAAGGGACACACCCACCGGGTCGGTCGAAAGTGGTTTTCGATCTCCCGAGATTGCTTCCCCGTGCGTGCCGACACATGGCTCGTTTGGCAAGAGAGCCAAGCCGCGCCAATCTCCCGCGCTCAGATTCCGGCCCTCACCTGGAGATCCGCCCGCATGACCCAGACCCGTGCCGCCGGCCGGCACTTCCTGCAGATTCCCGGCCCGACTAACGTGCCGGACCGGGTGCTGCGCGCGATCGACAATCCCACCATCGATCACCGCGGTCCCGAATTCGGCCGCATGGGACTCGAGCTCCTGGCCAATCTGAAAGCAATCTTCCAGACCAGCGGCCCCGTGATGATCTATCCCGCGTCCGGCACCGGTGCCTGGGAAGCCGCGCTGACCAACACGCTGTCGCCGGGCGACACCGTGCTGATGTGCCAGACCGGTTGGTTCGCAACACTGTGGAAGGAGATGGCAGAGCGCCTGCAGCTCAATCCTGTCCTGATCGCAACCGACTGGCGTCGCGGCGCCGACGTGCCGGCGATCAGCGCGGCGCTGCTCGATGACAAGGCGCACCGCATCAAGGCGGTGTGCGTCGTGCACAACGAAACCTCCACCGGCTGCACCAGCCGCATCGACGAAGTCCATGCGGTGATCGAAGCGGCGAAACACCCGGCGCTGCTGATGGTGGACACGATCTCCTCGCTCGCATCGATCGATTACCGGCACGACGAATGGGGCGTGGATGTCACGGTAGCCGGTTCGCAAAAAGGCCTGATGCTGCCTCCGGGACTGTCGTTCAACGCCATCAGCGAGCGGGCGCTGACTGCGTCAAAAACCGCGAAGCTGCCGCGGAGCTACTGGGACTGGCGGCCGATGCTTGAAGCCAACAAGACCGGCTACTTCCCCTACACGCCCGGCACCAATCTCCTGTTTGGTCTGCACGAAGCCGTGAAGATGCTGCGGGAGGAAGGTCTGCCCAACGTCTTCGCCCGCCATGACCGCCACGCCGAGGCAACCCGTCGCGCAGTACGCACCTGGGGTCTGGACATCCAGTGCGCCGAACCGCGGCACTATTCCTCATCACTGACCGCCGTGCGTGTGCCGGACGGCCACAGCGCCGACGCGCTGCGCGCCACGATCCTGGAAAAATACAACATGAGCCTGGGCAACGGCCTCGGAATCCTGAAGGACCGCGTGTTCCGCATTGGCCATCTCGGCGATTTCGGCGACCTCCAGCTTGTCGGCACGCTGGGCGGCGTGGAAATGGGCCTGCGTGTCGCTGGTGTGCCACACAATGCGGGCGGCGTGCAGGCGGCCGTCGATTACCTGGCCGGTAACGCGTAAGAGGCACTGAAGCGCCGCGCCCGAGCAGACCTTCCGCACGCCGCTCCAGGGGGGTTAACAGCTGTTAACCGGACTATCGTCCTGGGTGTGCAACTATCATCGATGACGCAGCCGTTCGCGCCTGCTGTACGGGCTTCGCCCAGCTTTGGAACTGCGATTTTCACCCGCGCTGGCGGCGACCAGCAGCGATGTGGCCGGACGTTCGTTGGCGGATACTGCCAACCTGTCAGTCCCGGTGCGCAAGCCTGGACAACTGGCAGGACGGTGACGG
>JASHQG010000586.1 GCA_030037665.1 Acetobacteraceae bacterium | reverse complement strand
TGTAGGCTTCACCGGCCAGTCGCCCTCGGCCGCATGCAGGTCGGTATGACAGACACCGGAGGCAATCACCTTCACCTGAATTTCGCCGGCCTTGGGTTCTGGCACCGGCACCTCGCGGCATTCCAGGGCAGCACCGAGTTTCGGGACAACGGCGGCGCGCATCGTCTTAGGCATAATATGTCTCCTGCTGTGCGGGCGATCGGGAGCGTGTCACGACGACGCGGCCATGCACACGCCTGCGCCCATGGCTCCTCCACAACGAGTTTCGCATCGGTTCCGGCGCCGGTCGTTGATCCGGGCGCTTGCGATGCCGGCTGTACTGAAGCGTCCAGCGCTGCCGCCACATCATCCGGCGGGTGAGACCGGTAGCACACCGCACCGCAGTCCGCACCGGTAATCGAACGGGTCCGCGTCTTGCTCAGGCCGTGTACCGCGTGTGCGGCCATCAGGTTGGCCCCGCACGCGGCGGGCGTCAACGCTCGTGCGCTCTCGCGATGTCGCTCTCGCAATGTCACGTCGTTCGCCGCCACGTTGTCCAGCAACGCATGATGATGGGCACGAACGTACGGTGGCGCACCGTGGCCGTCCATCTCTCCGCTGTGATCAGAAATCCAGGGCCGAACGACCCGCACGGATTTCCCGGCTTCACCAGCCGGCTCAGCTGCTGCGCTCCGCACAAAGGCTGCGGCGTGATCTGCGACCCCACCGAAATCGCGCCACACATGTCACTCTCACCCACCTCCGACTTGCCCTACATCGGCGATGGTCCTGCGCCGGCCGGAAACGGCGTCAAAGCAAAGGAGGCTGAGGATGCAACACGCTATTGTTTCGCGCGAAGAGTGGCTAGCCGCCCGCCAGCAGCTTCTCTCCAAGGAACGCGCCATGACCCATGCACTCGATGCGCTCCGTGCCGAGCGCCAGCAGTTGCCCTGGGTCAGGATCGACAAGCCCTATCTCTTCGAAGGCCCGGACGGCGCGTGCACCCTGGCCGACTTGTTCCGTGGTCGCAGCCAGCTCGCCATCTATCACTTCATGCTGACGCCGGGGTCAGACCATGTGTGCCGCGGCTGCTCATTCGTCGCCGATCATGTCGACGCGGCGCGCCAGCATTTCGAGCATGCCGACCTGTCGTTTGCCGCGGTGTCGCGGGTTCCGCTTCGGCGGATCGAGGAAGTCAGGCGCCGCATGGGTTGGACGTTCCCCTGGGTCTCCTCGCACGGCAGCGACTTCAACTTCGATTTCGGGGTGTCGTTCACGCCAGAGGACATGGCCGCGGGTCGTGCGGTCTACAATTACGGCGAGGTGATCCGGGAAAGTGAGGACATGTTCGGCACGAGCATCTTCGTGCAAGATCACGACGGCGCCATCTTCCACACGTACTCGACCTATCGCCGCGGCGTCGAGCGCCTGATGGGCGCACTCAACTGGCTCGATCTCGTCCCCAACGGGCGCAACGAGCGCGAAGGCGCGATGAGCTGGGTGCGGCGGCACGACGAGTATTGAAGCGGGGAGCAGTCGGCAACGCCTGTTCGGAAAAGGGGCGCTGCAAAACTCTGATGGCAAACTCCGCCGTCGGCTTGCAGTACTGGACCGAGGAGAGCCCCGACGTGGGCGACCGAACTCCCGTGCGACTGCGGCTGCCATCCGGCCCCCGGACGAGTCCGCGTCCCCCCAGGCCTCGATGAACGTCCGGATCGGCTACCGGGCGGCTGCTGCCGTGGATGCGGAGAGACGCAAATCCGACGACAGGTCTGGCGGTGCACGTGACGGCGCCATCGATCGTGCGGTCATGAGCCGGCCATCGCGGCGGCGTCCTGCCGGACCGCCGCCTTCTCGCCCCACGATTTGATGTCGGTGTGATAGCTGGCGACCTGGTGCACGCTCGTCGCAAGGAAATCGATCACGACCCGTACGCGCGGCGCCAGGTGCCGGCGCGACGGATAGATGAGGTAGACGTTCTTGCGCGATGGCGCGAAATCGGCGAGCAGGCAATAGAGCCGCCCGCTGCGGACGTCGTCGATCACCTGGATGTCGATCATTTGCGCGATGCCACAGCCCGCGAGAACCGCCCGGCGCACGGCTTCGCTGTTGTTGGCGCGGATCGCGCCGGACACCCGTACGTCGATCCCGCCCTCCGGACCGTCGAATCGCCAGCGTGTACTGTCGGATCCCCGCTCATGGAGGATGCAGCTGTGCGTCGCCAGCTCCGTCGGATGCAACGGCGCACCGCGGCGCTCCAGATAGGCCGGACTGGCGACGGCAATGAGGCCGTACGTGCCCAGTGCCCGCGCGATCACAGAACTGTCGGGCGGGGTGGCGCCGACCAACGCCACGTCGAGACGTTCCTCCAGCAGATCGCTGAAGCTGTCGCGGATCACGAGCTCAACGTTCAGGCCCGGATGGCGCTCCAGCAGTTCGGGGAGCCGCGGTACCAGCAGGTTGGCGGCGATGACCGGCAGCCCCATGCGTACCAGGCCGGTGGGCGACGCACGGTGCTGCCCCAAAGCACCTTCCATCTCCTCAGTCGCTTCGAGGACATGGCGTGCATAGCCGAGCAGGTCGTGGCCGTCCTCAGTCAGGTTGAGGCGGCGGGTGGTGCGGTAGAACAGACGGATGCTGAAATGCTCTTCCAGCTGACCGATCAGCCGGGTCACGGCCGAGTGGCTGATGCGATTCTGCCGCGCGACCGCTGAGAATGAACCGTTGTCGGCCACGCGAATAAAGGTCGTGAGGGCATTCAGCAGGTCCATGATCTCTCCGGATTTCGCACAGATGAATTGCCGGCAGGACGAATTCCCCCAGAGAGGAGCGAAGTCTATCTAAGCCGCGTCAGCCACCCGGAAGTCAAGCGTCGGAATGGAACTGGTATCCGCCGACCCGCCGACCGCGAGGGTGGCTACGACCAAAGGAGAGAGTCATGAAGAAGTTCGTTCTTGCAGCTATCGCAGTCCTGACCCTGGGCATGAGCGTGGCCTCTGCAGCGCCCCGGATTGGCGACGGACACAGTTTCGATCCGACGGGCACGGTGCTGACATATGGCAGCGGCAACTAAGCCCTGCCACCTTCGAGACGACGAGAAAGGCCGGCGCAAGCCGGCCTTTCTCGTGTACCGATTGAGCCGTCGGTTCTCGCATCCTCGCGAGACGCTGGCTTGCCGTGGACGGTCTTGGGGCCGCGCGCCGTTCTCTCGCCTGACCGGGTCGCCGACCGCGTTGGGGACCGGTGATTGGTGGCAGCCAAGGCGGGGGCGGGGACCCACCGTGGCTGCCCCCCGTGCTGGCATTGTGCGCCGGCGGTCTGACGGGCGGCGTGGCTCACAGACCGGTGAGGACCGTTTGGAGCAGGTAGAGGAGGACCGCGATACCAAGTGCGACCATCAGCCCTGCCAGTACCAGGTCCACGCGGTCCCGGTCCGTGGTCGGATCGACGCTGTCGATGGC
>JASHQG010000585.1 GCA_030037665.1 Acetobacteraceae bacterium | reverse complement strand
ACTGCGCTTGGTGGTGAAAGGTGGTGGTCATTCCTATTTGGGCACATCCAGTACGCCGGACTCGTTGCTGCTCTGGACCCGCCGCATGAACACCGTCGTACTGCACGACGGTTTTGTGCCACAAGGCTGCAATATACCGCCGGTGCCGGCGGTGTCTGTTGGCGCCGGTGCCCTGTGGATGCACGCCTACGATGCTGTCACCACCCGCGGCGGTCGTTACGTCCAGGGCGGTGGATGCGCGACGGTCGGGGTTGCCGGACTGGTCCTGAGCGGTGGCTTTGGCAGCTATTCGAAGGCCTATGGCACGGCCGCAGCATCACTGTTGGAGGCCGAGGTTGTTACCGCCGACGGCATCGTGCGCATCGCCAATTCGTGCATGCACCCGGACCTGTTCTGGGCGCTCAAGGGCGGCGGGGGCGGCAGCTTCGGCATCGTAACACGCTTGACGCTACGCACGCATGACCTGCCAGACCGCTTCGGTTTTGTTAGCGTGAGCATTCACGCCAGGTCCGATGCTGGTTTCCGAGCGCTGATCGCGCACTTCATCGATTTCTATGCTGGGAGTTTGATTAATCCGCATTGGGGTGAAATCGTCAATATCCGCCAAGAACACCGACTTGAGATCAACATGGCGTCACAAGCCCTCGATGATGGGCAGATGACGGCGATCTGGCAGCCCTTTCTTCACTGGGTCGCAACATCAGGTGAATTGAGCTTTGTGACACCGCCGTTGCTTCGTAGTGGTCCAGCACGCCATCGCTGGGACCCGGCTTTCCTGCGATCCCATGTGGCCGGCGCCGTGATGTCGGACCGCCGTCCGAATGCGCCATCAAGCAACATTTTCTGGTCTGCCAATCTGAGCGAGGCTGGACATTTCATCCACGGTTACGACTCCACGTGGCTGCCCGCGGCACTCCTGCACAACGCGGAGCAGCGTGGCCAGCTTAGCGACGCGCTGTTCGAAGCTGGGCGCATCTGGCCGATCGAACTGCATTTCCAGAAAGGGCTCGCTGGGGCATCGCCGAAGGTGATTGAGGCCGCGGCAGAAACGGCGACCAATCCCGCGATGCGCGAGGCATTTGTGCTTGCTATCCTCGGTAGCGAGGGACCACCTGCGCGTCCCGGCCTTCCTGGCTACCAACCGGACCTGGCCGCCGCCCGTCGTGACGCTGCGCAGATCGGCAAGGCGATGGCAGTACTGCGCAATCTGGCGCCCGACAGCGGATCGTACGTGGCGGAGAGCAATTTTTTTGAGCCGGATTGGCAGCGCTCGTATTGGGGAGACAATTACGCACGGCTCCTTGAGGTAAAACGTCGATACGACCCAGGCGGACTCTTCTTCGTTCATCACGGCGTGGGTAGTGAGACCTGGAGCGCGGACGGGTTTATGCCGGGAACTGAGCGGTAACCCGGGCCTGTCGCTCGCTCACGTGTCACGCCATTGTGGACGGGCAACGTGATCGGTGTCCTCACTCCGCGGCACGACGATCCCGGTGGTAACGGTTGATCACCGGTCGCAGGCCGAGATTTTCACGCAAGGTTTGGCCTTCGTACTCGCCACGAAACAGGCCTCGCCGTCGTAGCTCGGGCACCACCATCTCGACGAACTCCTCGCCACCACCGGGTAGCGTGGCCGGTGTGATGTTGAAACCATCACAAGCCCCGGTCTCGAACCACTCCTCCATGACATCGGCAATGTCGGAGGGCGTACCGATCCGTGCGGAGCCGGTGATGCCAGCACGGAGGTAGAGTTCACGAATCGTCGGCTTCTCTCTCCTCACGCGCTCGATGAGCTGAACACTGATGCTGCGGAGCTCCTGGCGACCGAACGCAGTGTCTGGAACCGGCGCGTCCAATGGATAACCTGACAGATCACCAAACGTGCTGTAGAGAGAAGCCAGACCAGCCAGTGGGTCGATCAGCGCCTGCAACTCCTCGTACTTGGCCTGGGCTTCCGCACGCGTTGCACCGACCACTGGGCACAACGCCGGCATCACCTTCAAATCGTGCGGTTCGCGACCATATTTGGCCATCCGCCCTTTTACGTCGGCGTAGTAGCTGCGCGCGCTATCGAGCGATCCATGTATTGCGTAGATGACGTCCGCGGTCGCGGCACCCAACTCGCGGCCTTGTTCGGAAGCGCCCGCCTGAACGATCACCGGGTGGCCCTGCGGCATGCCTGCCACATTCAACGGGCCACGCACCTTGAAGAATCGCCCCTGATGATTGAGCACGTGCATCTTCGCTTCGTCGAAATATCGGCCACCCGCTTTGTCGAACAGAAGAGCACCATCCTCCCAACCGTCCCACAGTCCTTTGACCACCTCGACAAATTCGGCGGAGCGCGCATAACGGGTGTCGTAGTCGAGTGTGGTCTCGAGCCCGAAATTCTGTGCTTCATGCTCCGACCATGACCCAACCACGTTCCAGCCGGCGCGGCCTTTGCTGATGAGATCCAACGTGGCGAACTTGCGTGCCAGGTTATACGGCTCATTGTAGGTGGTCGATGCCGTCGCCACCAGGCCGACATGCTGTGTGACCATGGCCAGCGCCGGCAGCAACGTCATTGGCTCGAGCTCGATCATGTCTCGCCCGGTCCGAGAGAGCGAGCCCTGCGGGTTGTCGCCCTGACGAATTCCTGCACCATCGGCAAAGAAAATCATGTCGAGCTTGCCGCGCTCGGCGATGCGGGCACTCTGTGCATAGTGCTCGACAAAGAGCGTGCCATCCGCCGGCACATTCGGATGACGCCAGGCGGCCGGATGGTAACCATGACCGCGGATCGACAAGCCGAGTCGCATCTTGCGTGCAGTCATCGCTCCGTTTCCTCAAATGAAGTGATGCAACAGTTCGCCAGTGTCCGGCAGGATTTCGAGATGCCGGATCATCCGGATTGCCGCGTGCACCGTGTCATCCGATAGCGGTCGCAGCGCGTTGCGTGCGCAGTCAGCGAACTTCGCAGCCAGTTGATCTGCGCCTAGCCGGTTCTCAGGCGAGCCCAGAGGCGGTCCAACTGTTGCAGTCGCTGTGCGCCCGTCGCGAAGCGAGACCGTGACCGCGCTTCTATGCCGCTCGGCTTCCACGCCGGCGATGCGCGCCGCGACGTCCAGAACGTCGACGTTGTGGATATCGGCAACTTCGGTGATGCCCACGCGGCCGTGCACGAGTGCGGTAGCAACCAAATACGGCAACGCAAATTGAGCCTCTACGATCTGTGTT
>JASHQG010000584.1 GCA_030037665.1 Acetobacteraceae bacterium | reverse complement strand
GCCAACCCGCGATCACTGTCGGTCGCATTGTGGCACCCCCTCTCCCGCCCGTGTGCGCCGGGGCGGTATGATCGCACCGGCGGACTCGCGGATCGGCGCGCATAGGTCACGACCCCACGAAATGCCAGTGCACTGCCTTTGCATCGACGCTGACCAGCGTCTGCATCGCGCCAAGGCCGATCGTGAGATCGACGTCGGTGCCGCAATTGCCGGCGTCGTCGCTGGTCGGCCCGCCGGCCCAATGCGCGAGGAATGTGCGGCCATCGGGCATCCGGCGCTCCACCACCATGCTGCCTCTGGTCGCCGCCATGACCGCCGGTTTGAGAAGGCAGTGCCGGTGGGTCGCAGCCTGCACCGCGTCCACGTGCCAGCTCGGCGTGAGCTGGCCGTACCACCCGAATGTCAGGATTTCTCCCAGCGGCGGGCCGAATTGCACCTGGGGAAGGAGACTGAGCGCACCGACCGCAGAGATCAGGGCGCCGGCGAGCAGAGCGGCCAGCAAAATAGTCTCGAACAGCTCAATGGCACGGTTGACCACACGATACCGCCACCTGTTCACCCCGCATCTCCGGCCTGATCGGTCAGCTTGTGCAATCCTCGGTCTTCGACAATGCGGGCTTAGAATGCCTAAATAACAAGCATTCTTACTGATGTCGCGTTCCTTGGCAAGTCTTCTGTGCACGATATGACCTAATTTTCGGCATTATCGGCGCCGATTTCCTAGTATGCGGCAGATATGCTGAACTTTTCATCACCTGGCAGACCCGGCGGCAGCCAAACGTGTCGCACGCGCCGGATCATCCGGCACAACGCGAGCGGGCCGTGGCCGCTGCTATTGGCCGGGATTCGGCAAGCTCCCCGGCCAGCGACGCCAGAACGGGGCGTTGCGCCATGGCGGACGGTCCGATCGTCATCCTTGACCGCCGCGGCAACGCGGCGCTCGTCGGCGGGGGTGATGCCGTCCAGGTCGTCAACCCGGATGGTCGCCGAGCGGTCGATACCTGTGCATTCAGCCGCGCCGGCCTGGACGTCAGCAGAGGCCCAGGCTGTAGGTCCAATGCCCTGGTTTCAAAGGGAGAGCGGGATGGCAGCCGGTTCTGAACGTGCCGGCCCGCCACGCGCCGGGTAAACCGAGGTCACAGCCACCGGGGCGCGAGACCTTCATGCGGAGAGAGCGTGGCGAAGGCTGCCGGATTTCGCGAAGCACACAGGCTCGGCGCATCCCGGAGGCAGCAGATGCCCGGGCCGGTCAATCGCATCGCGCCCCGCGGTGGCCGAAGCGGTTCGGCGATTCCGAGCTGAATTCGACCAGCGAACGCGAGGTCTCTGTACCCTCGTCACGCCACGACTGGATGTCCCGCCCAGAGCGGGGCAGGCGCCTGGCGGGATCTCGACGACGTGGGCGTCGGGCTCTGTGCGATCCAATCCGTGTTTGGCTTCTCGCTGACCTGGGCGTCATGCACCGTCAGCCAACGCAAACGGCTTGTTGCAGCCTTAGGCTCCAAGAACCCGGGCTCTGACGTAGCATGACATAACCCCTGACGTGCCAGCCCCAATGCATGGCCCACATGTCGCGTCAGTGGCATCGATCGCTCTCAGACCGTTTCCCCAGCGGGGTGCCTTCAGCGCGGCGCGACGACAGAGCGTGGCGTCGTCGGGTGCGCCGCGCACGTGTGACCCGCGATCCCTCTGCCGCCTGAAGACGGCAGTTTCACGCGGAGACCTTTGTGAGGTATCATCAGCGTCGGCTGAAAAGGTCCCGCACCGTCTCAGGATGGCCATGCCGGACGTGTGCCGGTCCAGACATCGACTGAACCGTTGCTTGGAGGTGGTCGCAATGACTGAGGCTTCCAATCGACTGCAAGAGTTTGTAAACAGCATCGCCGCAAGCGTGGCTGTCGTCGCAACCGATCAGTCCGGCCACCTTATCGTGCAGGCCTGTAACAAGAACTTCCTCGACATGACCGGCGGGCCGCCGTTGGGTCCGCGTGAATATCCTCTGGAGTTCGACGCGCTGGTGCCGAGTTATGCGCGGCGCGAGTTTCGTGACAAGCTGCACGAATGCTTCAACTCCGGAATCGCTCAGGAATTCGAACAAGCGTATGATCTGAAGGATGGCGGAACCCATTGGTGGCGCCTGTCATTGAAGCCTTTCCGGTATACCGAAGGCACCAACGTGGTACTCGAGATCCTGATTACCGGCCTCGACATCACGCCAAAGATGGAACTGCAGCATCAGCTGCAGATCAGCACGTCCCGGTTTCAATCGGTTGTTGATGCCGCGTATGATGCGATCATCACCGTCGACCAGGAACATAATGTCACCTTGTTCAATCGCGCCGCAGAGAATCTGTTCGGCTACGATGCATCCGAGATGATCGGTCAGCCGCTTCTGCGGCTCATTCCGGAGCCATATCGCGCCAGGCACGACGGCTACATTCACCAGTTTGCCCGATCGCCGGTCAAGTCGCGGCAGATGAACGAGCGGAACCGCCTCCACGGTCTGCACCATGACGGCTCGTTGGTGCCGGTGGAAATCGCGATTTCCAAGATCAACGTGGACGGGATTATGGAATTTACCGCCATCGTCAGGGACATCGCCGACCAGGTGCGCCTGATGGATCTCCTGCAAAAGCAGGCCGTGACCGACCAATTGACCGGCCTGCCGAATCGCAGGGAATTTCTCGAGGTCATGGATAATTGTCTTGCATCAATGGGGAACCTGTCTGTCCTGATGCTTGATATCGACCATTTCAAGGTTGTGAACGATACCTACGGGCACGACGCCGGCGACGAGGTTCTGAGCGTCCTGGCCAAGGTAGGGACTGCCGTCACCAGTAAGGTGGGCGTGTTCGCCAGATGGGGTGGCGAGGAGTTCATGGTCGCCCTGCCGAATACCAACCTCGATGCGGCGCGGGCGATCGCGGAGCAACTGAGACTGACCATCGCCAATCAGGACTTCAAACATGATTGGCACACCGGCAAGCCGATCGCCTTTACCGTCAGTATCGGCGTGGCGACACGGGCGGCTGGCGAAACCGACACGGCAGCGATCTTAAAACGTGTGGATGACGCCTTGTACAAGGCTAAGGAAGGGGGCCGGAACCGCGTCGTGGGCTGAGCATCCTGATCGCTCGGTCGCGCACACGGCCCGCACTCGATTGGCGCCGGAAGTGTGGTGGCGCGACGGAGGAAGGCGAGCCCCGTTACTGCCAGCGCACGGTCATACGAGTCCGCTCGGGGCTGCCATGATGCCGTAACCCTGCCCGAGGCGCTATCACGCCGGCACCGCCGATCAAGCGCCCGGTCGCCGCTGGCCGGCACACCCGGCTTGCCGCTCCGCTGATGCCCGGACCCAGCTCTCAAATCGCCGCGCATCGAGCGGCGGCGAGAGCGCGTTGCCTTGACCGACGTCGCAGCCATGCTCGCGCAGCCAATCCTGCTGCGCCGCATTCTCGATGCCTTCCGCCACCACCAGACGTCCCAGTTCGTGCGCAAGGTTGATCGTCGAGCGCACGATCGCCTGGTCCTCCCGGTTACTCGCCAGGTGGGCGACAAAGAATTGGTCGATTGGAACTGCCACTGTCGGAGGCCGCTGTTTCGGGCCAGGGCCATGTGTTCGAACTGCCGGGGGACGAGAACCAGCCGGTCGATATTCTGGCCAATGGCGGGTTGATCGGCCGCGGACGGATCGTCAGCGTGGCCGGAATAGTTGGCACGCAGAACATAGGATCGCAGTCGATCCGCGCGCCATTCGTCGCGTTGACGCTTTTGAACCAGGGGGCCGTCCACGAAAGCCTCTTAGTGCTGTGATGCCGTGACATTCCAGCGGTCCGCAGCTCCGCCGAACCGAGAGCGGTCCGGCGTCCATGTTCTCGCACCGGCCCGGCAGCGCTCACGGGGCAGCCTGATGCGGCATGTCGATGGAGCGCATTTGCCCCGCTCCGGCTCTTCGGTGACCCAGACGAGTCCCCATCTCCGGCTCGCACTGGGAGCCCGCAAGGCGCCCCCACCTTCAATGGGGAGCGGTTGGCTGCTCAATCCATTGTAGCAACATTGCTACATCTCGATTGGCCTTATGTAAGGAGAGCGATGATGACAATCACCACGCTGACGAGCCGAGAGTTCAATCAGGACACAGGCCGAGCCAAGAAGGCTACAAAAAGAGGTCCGGTTTTCATCACCGACCGCGGCAAGCCCGCCCACGTCCTGGTCAGTTTCGAGGAATATCTGCGGCTGACGAATCGTCGAGGCGATCTCATCGATGATCTTGGGCTGCCTGAAGGCGTCGAGGATGTGGTCCTCGAAGTCCCATCAATGAAGCATCGCGCCCGACCGGCGGACTTCGGCTGATGTTCCTGCTCGACACCAACGTCATTTCCGAACTTCGAAAAGTCAGAAGTGGGCGGGCGAATCAGAATGTGACCAGGTGGGTCAGAACGGTTGCGCCTCAGAGGCTATTCCTGTGCGTCATGGTCGTCCACGAACTTGAAATCGGCACGATGTTAGCCGAGCGCCGCAATCCGACCCAAGGCGCGCTTCTGCGTGCCTGGCTTGAGACCCGCGTTCTTCCCGACTTTGCCGGACGGATATTCCACGTCGATCTCGCGATCACGCGCCGCAGTGCCGTACTGCACGTTCCAAATCCACGGCCGGTCCGTGACGCCATCATCGCCGCAACTTCCCTCGTCCACGGGTTGACTATCGTGACGCGCAACAAAGCCGATTTCGAATCGACCCGCGTCCAGATCCTCAAAACCCCCGCTGCTCCAGGGCGAAGCGCCTCCGGTTCGGGCAACACCGTGTCGCTTTGCTCCCGCGCCACTGCGGCGCCGCGGCAACCCCCGTTGGGACGAACTGACGACATCAAGAGCGCGACCCGGCGTCGTGCGGCGCACGAAGAGGGAATGGGCGGATCTCCAGCCTGAGCAGGGCCGTCTGGGTAGGCCAGATGCGTTCACGCCGATGACCCGGACCAGCCCGCTGACATCGCTTGCTGACGAACCGGGCAATCCGCTGGTGTGCGGCTGCGGTGTCCCCTGTACTTGAAGCGCCCACCCGATCCGCATCGAGTGGGCGCTACAGCGTGTCACACTGGCTCGTCAGGTCATAACACGCGTTTGACCAGGCGAACTATGAATAACAGAATCACGGCACCGATGATGGCGACAACGATCGAGCTGAGAAGGCCGCCGCCGATATTGAGCCCCAGGACGTGAGCGAGCTCGCCGCCGATGAACGCACCGACGATACCCACGATGATGTCGACAATCATACCGAAGCCAGCGCCTTCAACGATTTTGCCGGCCACCCAGCCGGCGACGATGCCAATGATAATCCACGCAATGATCCCGTGTTCCATTGGGCTTCCCTCCTTTCGTTCTGGTTCCGGCTACTCGCCGCAATGACCTCAAAGGGTCATGCGTCTCAAGATAAGGTCTCCGATAAGACCTTGGATTGTGCCAGCGCGTTGTGAACGGTAGGCATGATTGTGTGATTCTCGCAAGGGGTCATCGCACGATTTGCACGCTGGGCATTGGATAGCGGTTGGCTGGCGGTTTCCTGCCTGGCAGGCGTGCTGACCGACAGACCGCCGTCGCTCGACGCGGCCCGCGCGCAAGAGACGTCCGAGGGCGTCCACTTGTCTCACGTGATCGCTTGCATTGTCGTCCGGCATCGCGTTCCCCGATCCACCGCTGTCCCCGTCGCTCTCGCGCGCCGAAGCTTTGCCGAACCACCGCCCATGGCGTGGCATCCGGTCGACTCAGAAGCCGATCGGTCTTGAAAGAACGACATCCTCGACATGATGGACGACGTTGCGCTGTCCGGCACGAAGGGCGCCTGTGACGGGGAGCCGGGTTAGTCTTGCAATGCCTGGAAATTACCTGCATGGCCTGTGACGTTGGCACACTCCAGGCGCGAAGGATGCGACGAAACCGGCGATCGTGTTGCAGTGACCGCCCGGGGGATGCGCGAAGTCCCGGCTCCCACGGACGCATTACGGTTCGCGCACCCCGGCTCCATTGGTTCCGGCCGAGATCGCCCAGAGACTGATACAGCCGTTCGGCTCCGGTAACCACGATCGCCTCCCGAGGACCGGCCACCTTGTGGCGGTGATCCCGTTGACGGTAATCGAATCGCCCTGTCGCACTCTGGGCGCAGCCTCTACCCGATAACGCCAGAAACCGCTCGCCGTTGTGTCGACAGACGAGCCTGTCAGATCGCTCAGCCTGCGAGGGGAATGCGGGCATTGCCCTCCGGCTCGTCACGGACGCAGCCTGGACAAAACCCAGCGCGTGGCGAGCGTTTGCGACCATCCGACCAGGCGGAGGAAGGCAGACGCGCGCGCGAGACAGGCCTCATGCGCCCGGTCGGGCACAGGACTACAACACGCCGCAACACGCGGCTCGGCGCGGCCGGAGCAGCGCGCAGATGACGCGTGATCGGCCCGCAGAAGGGGATCCAGGTCCGACGAGGGACGATGGTCGATCCGCTACACGGCGATCCCGAACCGGTTGCCCGGTCGGCGCAGCAGAAATGTGTCGAATCTGAAGAAAAGGGTCATTCGCGCGGCACTCAAAAGACGCTTGATCCGACGGACGTATCCGTTTGGCCAACGCAGGCCTCCCCGCCCGCCGCGAAGCATGCGCGAAATCGTGAGCAAACGGGTTGATCCAGGTCAAAGCCGTACGCTGCCCGTGGATGTATAGATTTACATGCTGGCAGTCGGGGAGAAAACCCGTGGACGTCGTCTATCGCGTCAGCTTCTTCAAGACGCTGGTTGACAGTACCGGCCATCGTGCCGATCCATGCCAGGGCATCGTAGAGGTCCGCGCTGCGAC
>JASHQG010000583.1 GCA_030037665.1 Acetobacteraceae bacterium | reverse complement strand
AGTTTCTCGCCGGTCCGTGCGCGCGATTTGGCCTCAACGGCGTCGACATGCGTGAGCGCATAGTCGAGATCACGGCCGGCGGCGATCGCGCGGTTGCCGGGCATCGTCCATGGTGTGGTGGTCCAGATCACGACGGATGCACCGCCCAGTTCTGCCGCGGGCGCGCGCAGCACCGGAAAGCGCACCCAGATCGTCGTGCTGGTGTGGTCGTGGTACTCGATTTCTGCCTCGGCCAGCGCGGTCTTCTCCACCGGTGACCACATCACCGGACGAAGACCGCGATAGAGCGCGCCGTTCAGCAGGAACTTGCAGATCTCTTGGGCGATCGCCGCTTCGGACGCGCGGTCCATGGTGGCGTAGCGGTTGGCGAAATCGCCCTCGACGCCGAGGCGGCGGAACTCCGCCGCCTGCACGCCCATCCAGTGCTGCGCAGCGGCGCGGCACTCGGCGCGAAAGTCGAGCACCGGCACGGCGTCCTTGTTGCGGCCGTCTTTGCGATAGCGCTCCTCGATCTGCCACTCGATCGGCAGGCCGTGGCAGTCCCAGCCGGGGATGTAGTTGGCGTTGTAGCCGGCCATCTGCCGGCTACGGTTGATGAAGTCCTTGTGGATCTTGTTCAGCGCGGTGCCGATGTGGATGTTGCCGTTCGCGTAGGGCGGGCCGTCATGCAGGAGGAACATCGGCCGATCCTGGGAAGCGGCGCGCAGCTTTCCCCACAGGTCCATCGCGTCCCAGCGGGCAAGCATCTGCGGCTCCTTCCGAGGGAGGTCGCCCCGCATGGGAAAGGGCGTCTGCGGCAGGAATACCGTGTCGCGATAGTCGCGCTCTGCGAGCTTCGGTGCGTCGTTCATTGGTGGTCCCAGCGGCGTGGGCCGCGAGAGTGGAGTGGCAGGGGCAGACGAAGCGTTCCCGGGGCTCAGCGAGCCGCCGGGCGGATAATTCGTGCTTGCTGCCTATACACGGATGCCATGGGGCGGACTATGTGGCGGGGCCGCGCAGCGGGGTCAAGCGCGGCAGCGCGGCCAGGATCGGCCGCGGGAGGCGGCGCCGCCGCGCTCGACAGTGCTGCAGGGTTCATCGCACCCCGACCGGGCTGGCCACATTGGCCCGGCTTAGCCGCCGGCCCCGAGCAGCCGGCGCGCCTCAGCGGCGTCAGCGGCGATCTGCGCCTTCAGGGCATCGAGGCTTGGGAACTTCACCTCGGCGCGAATATAGGATTGCAGTGATACGGCGAGCTCCGCTCCGTACAGATTGTCGTCGAAGTCAAACACATTGACCTCCAGTCGGCTCTCGAGCCCGGAATTCACGGTGGGCCGGCGGCCGATATTCGCCACGCCCTTGCGCACCGAGCCATCCGGCAGACGCACCGTCACCGCGTACACGCCACGGGCAGGCTCGAGGTGCCGTCCCAGCGCGATATTCGCCGTCGGAAAGCCGATCGTTCGGCCGCGCGCGTCGCCGTGCGCCACTTCGCCGCGGATCGTCCAGGCCCGGCCGAGTTCCGCCGTGGCGCGTTCGGGATAGCCGTCCTGCAATGCACGCCGGATCCGGCTCGACGACAGCGGCCCCTGCGCATCGCCCACGAGCGGCACCAACGTCAGCCCCATGCCGAGCGCCTCGGCGCGGGCGGCGAGGAACGCCGTGTCGCCGCCGCGCCGGTGACCGAAGGCGAAATCCGGACCACACACCAGGTGGCGCGCGCCCAATCCCTTGTGCAGCACATCGGTGACGAACGACTCTGCCGGGGTCAGGCTGAAATCGCGATTGAACGGCAGTTCGTACAACAAACCCACGCCAAGCGCGGCCAGTGCGTCAGCTCGCTCGGCCGAAAGCGTCAGCCGGAACGGCGGGTCATCGGGGCGGAACAATTCGCGGGGATGCGGCTCAAACGTGAGTACGGCCAGCGGCGCGTCCGGCCGCGCGGCGTGGGCGGCGCGGATGAGGTGTACGTGGCCCAGATGCACGCCGTCGAAATTGCCCAGCGCCACCGTGGCGCCGCGCGCGTCAGACGGCAGCGCGCGCCAGTCGTGGAAAATACGCATCAGCCGCGGGAGGGAACCTGCACATAGGCTTCCCCCTCTATGACCACTTCGTCGCCCACGGTGCAGATGGTGGAAAGCGTGGCGCGCTTCTTTTCCGGGTTCAGTGCCGCCACGGTTACGGTAGCCTTCACCGTCGCGCCGATCTTCACCGGTGCGGCGAAGCGCAGCGACTGACGCATGTAGAGCGTCCCTGGCCCGGGCAGTCGCGTGCCGAGGACGGCACTGATCAGGCCGGCGGATAACATGCCGTGGGCAACGCGCTCGCCGAAGATCGAGTGCTTCGCCGTCTCGGCATCGACATGCACCGGGTTGGTATCCAGGCTGATCGCGGAATAGAGCACAATGTCGGCCTCGGAGATGGTCTTGGCCAGACTGGCGGTCTGACCGACCGCGAGATCCTCGAAACAATAGCCGCTGGTCATGAACCGGTTGCCCTTTCTGCCCGGGCGGCTTTCTGGGCGAAGTGGCACGGGGAATCAACCAACGCCACGCAACGGACTACCCAGCGGCCAGCCCAACCCGGGTGCGACCACGTTGCATGCCCCCGGCGTGGCGGGCACGCGTGCCGATCGCCATATAACGGTCACCGAGAACGCGTCGGGCCAACCTGAAAGGGGTGTGCCATGAGAAAAACGGGTGGAGCCATTCTCGTCGCGCTGGCAATGGTGCTCGCGAGCGCAGCTGCGGCGCAGCCGCCGGCGGTCAGCGGAACGGAGCGAACCGCGCCGATGTTGCCAAACCAAGCGCCCCCGCAGGTCAGCAAGTCGCCGCCGGTCCTGTTCTGGCTCGGCCCTCTGCCGGTCCGACTGTGGGCGCCGGTGCAACCGTCCTACGATGCCACCGCCAACCGTACGCCGGCGGAAAACCCATGGTGGCTCACGCCGTAGTACGGGCCGCGGCGCGGGCGGAATCAACTGGCGGGACCGCGCGCTGGCCCCTCTGACGGTGCGTCATTGCGCGTGTGATTGCGCGCCCGGCTGACCCGGTGCACACAGCGCTGTATTCTGATCAGCGAGGTGTGACGCGCGATGCCGCAGACGGATGTGGGACGTTCCGAAGACCTTCTGGCCGAGCTCGCCGCATGGGTGCAAATGGAAACGCCCACCACCGACCCGGCTGCTGTCAACCTCTTGATGGATGTGGCCGAGGCGGAGCTGGCTCGCGCTGGTGCAGCGCTCACACGGATTCCCGGACGTGACGGCTTTGGCGACAATCTCATCGCCCGCACGCCGGGCGCGGGCGCGCCGATCGTCGTGGCGGGCCATCTCGACACTGTATGGTCGCACGGCACGCTGAGTGCCATGCCCTACCAGGTGAACGGCGAGAAGGCGCACGGCCCGGGCATTTACGACATGAAGGCGGGGAGCTTCCTCGCGTTCCACGCCGTGCGTTGCATCCTGCGCCAGTCCGTCCCCACACCACGTCCGATCGTCTTGTTGCTGACGCCGGACGAGGAGGTGGGCAGTCCGACCAGCCGCGCGCTCATCGAGCGGGAAGCGCACCGGGCTGCCGCGGTGCTGATCCCGGAGCCGGCGGCGCAGAGCGGCGCCTGTGTCACCTCACGACGTGGCGTCGGCCGATTCACGCTCCGCGTCGAGGGAGTGGGCGCGCATGCCGGCGGCTCGTTCCAGGATGGCGCGTCCGCCATCGTCGAGCTGTCACACCAGATCCTCGCCTTGCACGCGATGGTCGACCTGGACGACGGGATCACGCTGAATGCGGCGCCGGTCTGGGGCGGAACGCGATCCAATGTCATCCCCTCGGAAGCCGGATGCGAGATTGACCTCCGGGTCAACTCGATCGCGGATGGGGAACGCCTGAAGGCCGCCATTCTCGGCCTGAAGCCACGCACGCCGGGATGCCGCGTGATCGTGGAAGGTGGCATGAACCGCCCGCCCTATCCGGAAAGCCCCGCCATTCTGTCACTCTACGAGCGAGCCCGCGCTGTTGCCGACCACGTTGGGATCAAGCTGCCGCGCCAACATCGCGGCGGTGGCTCGGATGGCAACTTCACGGCGGCGTTGGGCGTGCCGACGCTGGACGGCCTGGGCTGTCCCGGTGCCGGCGCGCACGCCGCGCACGAACACATTCTGTGGCAGCACCTCGACCGTCGTGCAGCGCTCATGGCGGGGCTCCTGGAGACGCTGGAATAGGCACCACGCCGGTCATGCCGCAGCGGGCGACGCGGCCGCATTCTCCTCTGGGCAGCGCTCTGGCCTGGCGCGGCTCGCAGCCATACCATGCGATCAATGCTGTTGATGTATCGCCTGCCAGACGCGCTCGGCCGTGACCGGCATTTCGACATGCTCGAGGCCATATTCTGACAGAGCGTCCACCACTGCGTTGACCAGCACAGCGAGCGCCGGGGTCGTACCGCCTTCGCCTGCCGGGCGGATGCCGAGCGGATGCGTTGTCGAGGGCACCTCGGACATTTCTGCATCGAAGAACGGAAACATGTCGGCTCGTGGCATGGTGTAATCCATGAACGAACCCGCCAATAGCTGCCCGCTTTCCGGCTCAAAGAATGCCTGTTCGCATAGCGCCTGGCCGAGGCCCTGCACGATTCCGCCATGCACCTGGCCGTGCACGATCATTGGGTTCACCGCACGGCCGACGTCGTCCACCGCGGTGTGCCGCACCACGTGTACGGTGCCGGTATCCGGATCGATCTCGACTTCGCAGACATGGCACCCGTAGGGGAAGCTCGCTTCTCCCACGGTCTCGTCGCTGGTCGCGTCGAGCTTGCCGCGCAGATCGTCCGGAAGATCGTTGCGCGTCGCTGCGGCTTTCGCGATTTCGAACAGGTGAATGGATCGGTCCGTGCCGGCGACGGTGAAGCGGCCATCGGCGAAGGCCAGGTCGGCCATGTCCGCCTCCAGCACGTGGCTCGCAATGCGCAGGCCCTTCTCGATGATCTCTCCCGAGGCGTTGTGCATGACGATGCTTCCCAGCCGCAAAGCACGGCCCGAATGTGCGCCACCGCCGAACTTGACGCGTGCCGTATCGCCGGTGACGAACCGCACCGTCTCCATCGGCACGCCGAGAAACTCGGTCATGAGCTGGGCAAAGCTCGTATCGTGGCCCTGGCCTTGTGACACGGTGCCGATGACGATTTCGACGATCCCTTCCGGCATCACGGTGACTTCCGCGCGCTCGCGCGGCACGCCGGTCGCAGTGTCAAGGTAGTTGGCCACACCGATGCCGCGGCATCTGCCGCGCGATTTCGCTTCCGCGCGGCGTGCGGGAAAGCCGTTCCAGTCGGCGAGTTCCAGTGCGCGCTCCATCGCTTTGTGATAGGCGCCGCTGTCGTAGAGCATGCCAAACGGATTCCGGTACGGCATTGCCGATTCCGGCACCAGGTTCCGCCGCCGCAGTTCGATGCGGTCCAGCCCGCTGTTGCGCGCTGCGATATCGATGAGCCGCTCCATGACGTACATGACTTCCGGCCGGCCACTGCTGCGATAGGGCCGCGTCGGGGGTGTGTTGGTCATCGCGGCGCGCGCGCGGAAACAGACCGAGGGCACATCGTAAATGCTCGATATGATCTCCACACCCTTCTGGATCGGTCCGAAGGAGATCGGGTACGCGCCGACATTGCTGATGACGGAGCCCCGCATCCCCAGGAACCGGCCCTCGGCGTCCAGCGCGAGCTCCGCGGTGGCTTCCAGGTCGCGTGCCTGATAGTCGCAGACGAAAGCCTCGCTGCGTAAGCAGGTCCATTTCACGGGTCGTCCCACCCGCCGTGCCGCCCACGCCACATGCGCGAATTCCGGATTGAATGCGCCGCGCGTCCCGAAATTGCCGCCGACATCGTGCATCACCACGCGCACCTTGCTCTCGTCGGCTCCCAGCACACCCGCGAGATGCTGCTTCGGCTGATGCGCGCCACCGGCGCCGGCGTGCAGCGTGTAATGGCCGCTCGCCGGGTCATATTCGCCGAGTGCAGCGCGCGGCTCCATCGGCACCCCGGCGACGCGTGGAATCCACGTGGTGATCGACGCGGTATGGGCGGCGCGGGCGAAGGCGGCTTCGGTTGCCGCCGCCTCGCCCACCAGCGAATCGATGCACACATTTCCGCCATCGCCCCGCACCGGCGGCGCGTCGGCTGCCACGGACGCGAGCGCACGCGTGATGGCTGGCAGCACGTGGTATTCGACCTGCACCTCTTCGGCTGCGTCCTTCGCCGCAGCCAGTGTCGTCGCAATCACGCTTGCGACGATCTCGCCCACGTGCCGCACTTCGTCGACGGCCATGATGTGGTGCGGTGGAATGAACGCCTGCGACCCGTCGCTGTTTGGCAGAAAGAGTTCCGCAGGATGGCGCGACCATACCGCGTGTGGAATCGGCTTCAGTCCCTCGCTCAGCATGTCGGCGCCGGTCAGTACCGCCAGCACGCCAGGCGCACGCTTTGCCGCCGCGGTGTCGATCGCGATAATCCGGGCGTGCGCATGTGGTGAGCGTACCATCACCGCGTAGGCCTGGCCCGGCAGGTTCATGTCATCGCTGTAGCGGCCCTTGCCGGCGAGCAGGCGCAGATCCTCGCGCCGGCGCACGGAACGGCCGATCCCGGTGGCGTTGGCTGTCGTGGACATGCGTGTGCTCCTCCCTGCCGATCTGTCATTGCGAGGGCCAGAGGCCCGAAGCAATCCCGGCCGGAGATTGCTTCGGGCCTCCAGTCCTCGCAATGACCGGCGCTTGACGGACCCGG
>JASHQG010000582.1 GCA_030037665.1 Acetobacteraceae bacterium | reverse complement strand
ACGCGGTCTCTATCGATCTTGAGCGCAACATCACAGCGCTCGAGACTGCAGCCGCCGTCAGCGAGCGATTTGCAGACTTGTCTACGGCGCACGGGCGACCGGGATTGCTTCGCGCCTTGCGACGCTCGCAATGACAAGCGCGCGCGGCTTCAGCGCCAGTGCGGCACCGCCCAGCATCAGCATCATTCCGGCGAGGTCCGCCCAACCTGCGCGCTCGCCGAACAGCGTGATCCCCAGCACCACGGCGATCACCGGCGAGATAAACGCGTAGGTGCCGGCCCTGCTCGCGCCCCAGTCGCGGACCAGCACGAAATAGGTTGCCGTCGCCAGCACAGATCCGGGCAGCAGCAGGTAGAGCCAGGCGAAGAACGCTGGCCAGCCCCAGTGGCACCCCATCGCCGCGAGGGCCCCCGGCTCGAATAAAAGCGAAGCGGACAACAGGATCAGCCCGCCGATCAGGTTGGTCATCGCCGCCATCTGCGTCGGCGCGAGCGAGCGCATCAAGGGCAGCGCCATCACGGAACCCGCCGAATAACAGAGGCAGCCGATCGTCACGCCCGCCGCCCCAAGCATGGCCCACGCATCCAGCGTCCCGGCTACGGCGTCGGGGCCAAACAACATGACAATGCCGGCGATGCCGACGGCCATGGCCGCGAGCTGACGGGGGCTGAACCGGTCCTGTCCCAAGGCAACAGAGAATCCGAGGAGCGAGATCGGCGTCAGCGCAGAGCTGATGACAGCCGCGAGGCCGGCGGTGACGTATTTCAGTCCGTAGAGCTGGATCACCTGGTTGAGTGTCACCATCAAGACGGCGACCACCACCAGCCGGCCCACAAGGCGCGGTGTCACGCGGATCTGTTCACCCTGCGCTTTGCGGACCGCGAGAAGGATCAGCCCGGCGAGGGTCCAGCGCGAGCCGGCAAACAGGCCGGGCGGCACTGTCGCGATGCCGACTTTCATCGCGAGCCAGGTCGTCCCCCAGACGAAGCACAGGAACAGGAACAACACACGCTGCCGCGTGGTTGGCGAGAGGGTCATGGGCGCTGCCGGAGATTGCCGCACGCCGAACATACGCTCGTGGGACGCGCGGTCTGCAATGCCAGTCCGGCATGTCGCGCATGCAAACTCGGGCATGGACTGACTCAGCGGGCGCGGGCGAAGCGCTCCAGCCGGAAAGGCGCGGGATCGACCACGGGCGGATCGCCAGCCACCAGATCCGCCATCAGCCGCCCTGCACCTGGGCCGATCCCAAAGCCGTGCCCGGAAAATCCGGTGGCGATGAAGAGGCCGGGAATTTGCGCGGCGGGACCGATGACCGGGACGGCATCGGGCGTCACGTCGATCATGCCGCCCCAGCTTTCCGTGACCTGCATGGCGGCGAACGCGGGGAAGTACTTCGGCAGGGCGGACTTGGCCTCCGCCAGCGTCGCCTGGCGCGGTTCGGGATCGAGCACGCGCACCGCTTCCAACGGCGTCGTTTCATCGAGCGACCAGCGCTTGCGCATGCGCCACGCCGCGAAAAACCGGCCGCTGAAGCGCAGGCGAATTTCGCCATAGCTCTTCCGCAGCGTCGGCCAGTAATCCAGGAGCAGACGGAAGGAGTCGGGCGTCATGTCGGCAACATTGGCGTTGCGGCGCGCGATCGTGTAGCCGCCGTCCAGTCGCTTGCGCCAGGCGAACACATTGGCCGCACCGGTGATCTCCGGCCCGCCGCTCATCGGCGCCGTGCGAAACACCGAGGCCAGTACCTGCAGTTGCGGCAGGTCGATGCCGGCGTTGCCAAGGAACAAGCGAGACCACACCCCGCCTGCCAACACCGCGGCGTCGCAGGCGATGCGGCCCTTCTCGGTCACGACGCCTGCAACGCGGCCGGCCTTAATATCGATACCGCGCACCGCACAGCCGGTCAGGATGCTTGCACCGTGCCCACGGGCGGCCTCGGCGATGGCGGGCGCTGCCTGCGAGGGCTCGGCGCGACCGTCGCTCGGCGTGTGCAGGGCGGCCAGGAACGGCCGCGCGGCACCAGGCGCCAGCTCGCCGGCGGCTGAACCGCGCACCAGCCTCCCATCCACCTGGTACTGCCGCGCCTGGTCGAGCCACGCTTCCTGCGCCGCGATCTCCTGCTCTGTTTCGCACAGATAGACGATACCGGCCTGGCGGAAGCCGGTCTCGCGGCCGACGCGCTCATTCATGCCGCGCCAGAGCCGCAAGCTCTCCAGCGCGAGCGGGATCTCGCGCGCGTCGCGCCCCATCGTCCGGCACCAGCCCCAGTTGCGGCTCGATTGTTCGCCCCCGATCCGCCCCTTCTCGCACAGGACGACGCCATGGCCTTTCTCGGCCAAAAAGAGCGCGGTGGTAACGCCGATAATGCCGCCACCGATGATGACGACGCCGGCGCGGGTCGGGAGCTTGGGGTCGGAGGTGACTTGATCGACAGGGGGGGACATGGGGACTCGTCGGTCTTCGGTGATCGAGTGTCGGTATTCAGGCCTCTGAGCGTATCAGGCGATTCAGAACATGCACCACCAACCACCGAGGGCGTGGATCCAGTCGTCAGTTTGCACGGGGCCGTCGTCGGTATTCAGGCGTCCAGCGGTCAGGCTATTCTGAAGGCCGGCCACAGACCATTGAGGACTGCGATGCGTGTCGGCGTCGACTCCGGCGGCACATTTACCGATGTCTGCCTGATCGACGACGCGACAGGGCGGATCACGGTCTGGAAGGTTGCCTCGACGCCCGACGATCCGTCGCGCGGGATCGCCCGCGGCGTGCGCGAGGCGCTGGCGCAGGACGGAGCTCGCGCCGCCGACATCGGTTATTTCGGGCACGGCACGACGGTCGCGACCAACGCACTGATCCAGCATCGCGGCGCGAAGACCGGTCTCATCACCACTGACGGCTTTCGCGATTTGCTGGAGATCGGCCGGCAGAAACGCCCCGCGCTCTACGACCTGCAGGCGGACAAGCCGCCGGTGCTGGTACCACGCGACATCAGGCTGGAGGTACCGGAACGCGTGCTGCACGATGGCTCGGTGGAGCTGCCGCTCGATGCAGCGGCATTTCGCACAGCGGTGCGCAGGTTGCGCGACGCGGGCGTGGCGGCGGTGGCCGTGTGCTTTCTCTACGGCTTTCTGCGCACGGATCACGAAGCGATGGCGCGCCGCATCCTTGCCGAGGAATTTCCCGCAGCCTTCGTCTCCATCTCGCATGAGGTCGCGCCGGAGTTCCGCGAGTTCGAGCGCCTGTCCACCACCGTGGTGAATGCGTATCTCGGCCCGGTGATGCACGGCTATATCGAGCAGCTGTCCGGCCGGCTGCACGAACTCGGCGTGTCGGCCACACCGCACCTGACGCAATCGAACGGCGGCGTGATCAGCTTCGCGCAGGCCGCGCGGCTCCCGGTGCGCACCGTGCTGTCGGGGCCGGCGACCGGTGTGGTCGGCGCCCAGCAGGTTGCACGGCTTGCCGGATTCTCCGAGTTGATCACCTTCGACATGGGGGGCACGTCCACCGACGTGGCATTGCTGAGCAACGGGCAATGCCGAATGGCGGGAGAAGCCGTTGTCCACGGCTATCCGATCAAGACGCCGATGCTGGACATTCATACGGTCGGAGCAGGCGGCGGATCGATCGCTTTCATCGATCGTGGCGGTCTCCTGAAGGTCGGGCCGCGCAGCGCGGGCGCCGATCCGGGACCGGCGTGTTATGGGCGTGGCAATACCGAGGCGACCGTCACCGATGCCAATGTCGTACTGGGCACACTCAATCCTGATTTTCTGCTGGGCGGGCGGATGCCGGTCCGGCACGATCTGGCGCGCGACGCGATCGGGCGGTTGGCCGACCGTCTGGGAACGGACGTGATTTCGACGGCGCAGGGCATCGTGTCAGTCGTCACCGCCAACATGGCGCGGGCCATCCGCGTGATATCGGTGCAGCGCGGCTACGATCCGCGCGACCACACCCTGGTCGCATTCGGCGGTGCCGGCCCGCTGCACGCAGCGCGGCTTGCGAGGGAACTGGACATTGGCTGCATTCTGGTGCCGCGCCATCCTGGTATCCTCTGTGCGATGGGACTGCTGCTGACCGATCTGCGCGCGGATTTCGCCGTCACGCGGCGCAGGGTTCTGCAAGCGAACGTTCTGCCTGATGTCGCTGCCGCGTTCGACGAACTGACGGCACGGGCGGACGCCTGGTTCGAGGCTGAAGGAATCGCCGCGGCAGACCGGCGGATCACCCGAACGGTCGACATGCGCTATGCCGGGCAAAATTACGAATTGTCAGTCGCATTGCCGGCTGGTCCGGTTGCGCCTGCGACACTCGACGTGTTGGCGGACGGGTTCGCCGCCGCACACCAACGTGCCTATGGCTTTGTCGCCGAGGACGATCCGGTCGAGTTGGTTACCTTTCGCGCAGAAGCGACGGGGCTCGTGCACAAGGCGAAGTTCCGCCCGGAGCCGCAGGCTGGAGCAGTCCCGGCATCCGCCGCAATCGGCGAGCGTCAGGTATGGTTGCCGGAGGCTGGCGGTCTCGTGCGATGTCCCGTCTACAATCGCGAGGAGCTGCGTGCCGGCAACCGCATTGCCGGCCCCGCGATCGTCGAGCAGATGGACGCAACGACGCTGGTGCTTCCGGGGGTGACGGGACGCGTGGAACCGTACTTGAATCTGGTTCTGGAGGCACAATGAACGATCGCTTCGAAAGATCGTCCGCACCTTTTGGAGGCGCAGGCCACACACCCGTGCAAGACCGGGAGGAGCGCCACCCATTCCCTCCGGCAAAGCGCGAGATGGACCCGGCCGGTGCTCCGGCCCTTCAGCTCGACCCGATCACCATCGAACTGATCGGCAGCGCGCTCGCCTCCATCACGGACGAGATGGGCGAGGCGCTGATCCGTGCCTCCTATTCCACCAACATCAAGGAACGCCGCGATTGCTCCACGGCGCTGTTCGACGTTCGCGGCAACACGCTCTGCCAGGCTGAACACATCCCGATGCATCTCGGGAGTTTCCTCGGCCTGATCCCGCACATCCTGAAGCGCCATCCGATGGCCGAGATGCAGCCGGGCGATGTGTTCTGCGGCAATGACGCGTACGAAGGCGGCGGCACGCACCTGCCCGACATTGTCCTCGCCGAGCCGGTGTTCGTCGACGAGCAGATCATCGCCTTCGCGGTCAACCTCGCACACCACGCCGATTTCGCCGACCGCGGTCATGCGCATATCTACCAGGAAGGCCTGCGCATTCCGCCGATCCGCCTCTACCGTGCCGGCGTGCTGCAGCGCGACGTGCAGGAGCTGATCCTTCTGAACTGTCAGGTGCCGCGCGAGCGCCTGTCGGACTTCCGTGCGCAGATGGCGGCGAACCGCCTTGGCGTGCAGCGGCTGACCGCGCTCTGCGCGAAATACGGGCGCGCGAGGGTCCTCGCCGCCGGCGACGCGCTGCAGGACTACGCCGAACGCAGGATGCGCGCCGGCATCGCCGCCATTCCCGACGGCACCTACCGCTTCGCCGACCGGTACGACTGTCCCGAGATCGACGGCGAACTCGACATGTCCTGCGAGATCGCCGTGCGCGGCGATGTCATGCACCTGCACTTCGACGGCCCACCGCAGGTCCGCGCTGGCCTCAACATGACCTACACCGCCCTCCTCTCCACCGTTTACTACGCGATCAAATCACTGGTGGACCCTACCATCCCGCCGAATGCCGGCCTCGCGCGTCCGCTCACGGTCACTGCGCCGGAAGGCACCATCGTCAACTGCGTGCATCCGGCCGCGGTCAACGGGAGGCTGGGCACGTGCCAGCGCGTGGTGGACCTGATTCACGGCGCATTGTCCGCCGCGATCCCCGAGCGCGTGATCGCCGCGACCAATGGCGCCTGCACGTCCATCACGTTCGCCGGCCATCAACCGCACGACAATTCGCTCTGGGTGTATCTGGAAACGATCGGCGGGGGTTCGGGCGCGCGCGCGACGAAAGACGGCCTCGACGGCGTGCACGTGCACATGACCAACACGTCGAACCTGCCGGTCGAGGCACTCGAAAACGAATACCCGCTGACCCTGCTGCGCTATGAGCTGGTCGACGGCTCGGGAGGGCCGGGAAGACATCGCGGCGGCATGGGACTCCGCCGCGTCTACCGTGCCATGGCGCCCTGCCGCGTGCGTGTCGATATCGCCCGTCGCCTCTCCGCACCGTGGGGCTTGTTCGGTGGCATGCCAGGCGCCAAGGCTGCGGTCGTCCTGCGCGACGGCGCGACCGGTTTCGAGCAAGGTAGCGGCGGATTGCGCACGGGCGAAATCATCGAAGTGGTGACCGCAGGCTCTGGCGGCTACGGCCCGCCATGCGAACGGGATGCCGATGCAGTGCGCCGCGACGTTGAGGAGGAACGCATCAAAGGGGATGCTGCAGCGTCAGTCTACGAGAGCGACATTGGATGATGTATCTGTGCGCCACACCCGTGATCAAGGCGAGCAGCCCAGCGATGAAGCAGGCTTAAGCCAGAGATTGCTGCGTCGCTCCGGCCGTCACGATGACAGAAGGTGCATGCGCGCAAAGCGCTCAGGACATCACCCTCCCCGGTCCCCGCGGGGCCACCACCCGACTGGCCCGGTGGTTGCCAATCAGACGCGGCGGCGGCGTCTCTTTCCCGGCAACGGCCGCCGGTCCCCCGTGAGAAAACTGGCGGAAGGCAGGTTCAGGTTGAGGTACGGGCGGCCAAGCTGAGGAGATTATGGCACTCAAGCGGGGTCGGCTCGCTCGGCAACTCGCGGATGGCGGTTTTGATGTCGTCGAAACTGCGCGCATTCACGTTTCGGAGCGGCGTCGCGAGCTTGGCGCGTGTCTGCCCGATTGGGTTCGGGTCGGGGCTGTGTATGGGCCGGTTGAACGACCGGGCGCCAGCCCGGCAGACAGCTTGCACAAAGATCATTCGCGCTGTCGGGCCGTTGCATGGTCGCTCTTCCATTGACGGCGACGGCGAGCGACGTGGCCCCGATCTTATTCGCTGGCGTGCTGCGCTTTCCTTGTCCTGCAAATCCCGTCACGTGTCAGACACGCGTGGTTCGCATGTCTCTTGCGGATCGGCGCAGGATAAGTGCCGTCGCGCGGATTTCCGCGAAAGCCTTTATCGTGCCATACGACACACTGCAAATGCCGTACGACAGACAGTGGTGGCGTTTCCTCGCGAGCCGGCTGTATTCTCGGGCCGGCCCAGGAGTGCTGGAATGTCGTTGCCGTCGCTGCGCGACTGGATATTTTCCGTCAAGACCTTCACCGGTGCGATGCTCGCACTGTGGATCGCACTGCGCATGGGGCTCGACCGACCCTATTGGGCGATGGCGACAGCCTATATCGTCGCCCAACCGCTCACGGGTGCAATGCGATCCAAAGCGCTCTACCGCTTCTCCGGGACAATGCTCGGGGCGGTCGCCACGATCGCGCTCATCCCCAATCTGGTCGACGCTCCTGTGCTGCTGGTCGCCGCCCTGTCGCTGTGGATTGGCGGCTGCATCTATTTCGCGGTCCTGGACCGGACGCCGCGGAGCTATGTCTTCCTTCTGGCCGGGTACACTGTGGCGTTGATCGGCTTTCCCCTGGTGGATGCGCCCGGCACTGTATGGGACGTGGTCCTGGCGCGGGTCGAGGAGATCACGCTTGGAATTGTTTGCACGACGGTCATCGGCAGTATCGTATTGCCGGTCCCACTCGGTCCTGCTTTGACAACCCGCCTCGACAAATGGATCGGGGATGCCGCCGACTGGACTGTTGGCGTGCTCTCGGGTGCCCCGCAGGATGCCGCATCCGCGGCGGCGCGGCGAAGAGTCGCCGCCAATGCTGTCGAGATCGCAACCTTGGCCACGCATCTCGCGTACGACACCTCCAATCTGCAGACGGCCACAGTCCCGGTCGCCATCCTGCACCAGCGCGTGCTTCTGTTGCTTCCCGTCGTCAGCGGCGCTGCCGACCGGATACGCCTGCTGCGCGAGGCTGGCGGCATCGCGCCACCGCTTCGCGCGGTGCTCGATCACATGAGTGACTGGATCCGTGCGGGCCGCACCGCCGATTTGTCGAAAGCGACCGAGCTTCATGCCGAGATCGACGCGCTGGAGCCGACGGTTGATGCGACCGCCGACTGGACCGTTGTCATGCTCGCCGGCCTTCTCGGACGGTTGCGCGAACTGACTGACCTCGCTCATGACATCATAGCGCTCCGGCGGCAGATCAGGGACGAGCAGCCAAGGCTGGCGACGCTGAGCTTCGCACGAGGCGAGGCCGTCGCAACGTACCACCATCGTGATCGCCTCATGGCCGTTCACGCGGCGCTGGCGGCGATCTGTGCGATCGCGGTCATTTCGGCTTTCTGGATCGCGACCGCCTGGCCCGAAGGTGCGGCTGCCGCGACCCTGGCAGCTGTGGCCTGCGCCATCTTCGCGGCCCAGGACGACCCGACGCCGAATATGCTCGGTTTTCTCGCTGCCGCGGCGATCGCGTTGGTCATCGATGCAATCTATTTGTTTGCAGTCCTACCCCGGGCGAACAGCTTCGAGATGCTCGTGATCGCATTTGCGCCCGTGTACCTGCTGCTCGGCGCGTTGATGAGCATGCCCGCAACCGCCCGGGTCGGCGGGCCCATTGCCTTCATCGGTGCCTCCCAACTCGCCCTCTCCAGCAGCTATGCGGCAGATTTCCCGAGCTATGTAAACAACTCGGCGGCCGCCATCATCGGCCTCGGGGCGACCGCAATCATCACCCGAATCATCCGCTCCGTTAGCGCCGAATGGACCGCATACCGACTGCTGCGACGCAACCGCCGCGCCATCGCCATCGTCGCCGCGAACAGAAGCCCGGCCAATCTCGCCGCTTTCGTGACACTCATGCTGGACCGGCTGAGCCTGGTCGCTCCGCGCCTCGCTGTCAGCGCCGAGGGTGGCGATAGTGCCGCCACATCCGCCCTCGCCGACCTGCGCGTTGGCATCAATATCCTCGGCCTGCAGCGCGAGACACCAGAACTGCCGGAACGGCTTCACCGCACGGTCCGGACGATGCTGGACGCCATTGCCGCGCATTTCCGGCGGCGCAGCCTCGATCCCGCAGACAGCGCGCTGCTCGCGATCATCGATCGGGTGATTGCCGAAGTGGTTCAGGATCCGGCCACCATCACCCGCACCCTGTTGTTGCAACTCAGCGGCATCAGGCGCGGACTGTTCCCCGACGCCCCACCTTATACGTCCGACACGGCACGCGAAATGATGCAACAAACGATCGGAAGGCCGGCATGATCGGTGAATTGGACGTCTCCGGCGTGTTCGTCCCGCCGTTGCTGCTCTGGCTCGGAGCGGCGCTCCCGCTGACCGCGGTACTGCGGCGGGTGCTGCGATGGTGCGGGCTCTACAAATTCGTCTGGCATCGGCCACTGTTCGACCTGGCCCTCCTGGTGATGGTATTGGGAGCTGTGGTGGCCCTGGCCAATCGGTGGGTGGCGCCGTGAGGCCGTTCGCCACTCTGCGCGAACGGAGCTCGGCGAGGGCCAGCGTCCGCCGCTTCGGCTGGATCCTGGGGCGCTTCGCGGTCACCCTCATCGCGGTCGGCATCGCAGCGGTCATCGGCTGGCAGCTTTGGATTTATTATATGGACGCCCCATGGACCCGCGACGGCCGTGTGCGGGCCGATGTCGTCCAGGTAGCCGCAGACGTCTCCGGCCTGGTCAGCGACGTGCGGGTGCACGACAACGAGGCGGTAACAGCAGGCCAGGTGCTGTTCCGCATCGACGCGGCGCGCTTCGCGATCGCGCTCAGCAACGCTCAGGCCAATGCGGACAGCAAATTGGCGGCAATGCAGGAGGCAGAGCGCGAGACCGCCCGCTTCCACCAGCTCAATACTCTGTCAGTCTCACAGGAACAGCAGCAGCAGCGTGGCGCCGCCGCCGAGGAAGCCGATGCCGCCTATCAGCAGGCGCTCGCTGACCGAAACCTTGCCGCGCTCAACCTGGCGCGCTCGGCCGTGCGAGCGCCGGTTAACGGGTTCGTCACCAACTTCGATATGAAGCCAGGCGACTACGTCGACGCCGGAAGACCTCTGTTCGCCTTGATCGACAGCGACAGCTTCTACGTCGATGGCTATTTCGAGGAAACTAAACTTCCTCACATCAAAGTCGGTGATCGGGCCCTCGTCTACCTCGTCGGCCAGAACGCCGTCATCGAGGGCCACGTCGAGAGCATTGCCGGCGGTATTGCCGATCGGGAGCGACAAGGCAGCGCCGATTTGCTGGCCAACGTGAATCCCACCTTCAGTTGGGTCAGGTTGGCGCAGCGCGTGCCAGTACGGATTGCTCTGGATCACGTGCCCGCCAATGTCCGCCTGGTAACAGGCCGGACTGCGACGGTCGTCATCCAGACCGCGAGTGAACCCGGAATCGAATCGACCGGTGCTGTCGGCATCTCCGCGCGGAGTGGGAACTAATCTGCGCTAGGTCACCTGACTGACTGACTGTCCGCCGGCCCCAGCCGCGGGTTGCTGATGATACCCACTAGTTTGCGCCCAAAGATGGGCTCCGTTGATCCATAATCCGAGTTGC
>JASHQG010000581.1 GCA_030037665.1 Acetobacteraceae bacterium | reverse complement strand
GGGGCCGGTCGGCCGGACCCACTTCGTCGCGGAATGCAGGGCTCGCGGCCACTGTTCTCTTTCCGTCCATTCCCACGAGGCAAAGGGCCGAGCGAGCACCGGCCACACCCTGCCGGGCCGACCGGGCCCAGAAAGCGGCCGTCGTGACGCGGAGCGAATTGGCACACGGCGATCGCGGCGGGCGCCGTCAGGCCCTCGAGGGCTGCCCTGGTCTCGCCGGCGACCCGGCGTCGGCAACAACCGCATCCCCGGCCACCCCGCCCGGAGGGCGGAGGACCGGGAGGTTCTGCGCCGGCGCTTCCCAGCGACCGTCCCCTCGGCCGCGGTTTCCTGCGGCCCGGCACAGAACCAGACGACGAGGACTGAGAACGGCAGTGGTGCGAGACCCCGGCGCATGGGCGCCGTCTGAACCGAAGGTGCGCCCCGGTGGCGTCGCGAGGCTTGGCGCGGCGGGCGCCCGTCCAAAAGCGCCGAGATGCGAGGGGCGGTGGAGAGGCAGCACTCAGCAACCTCACGCGGGACGGAGCGCCTTACACGGCTCGGCAGCCAAATTAGTAATAGTGGTGGTGGTGGTGGTGGTGGTGGTGATGATGATGATGGTGATGGTGATGGTGGTGGTAATAGACAGGTCGATAATCGGGCGACGGATCAGGTCCGACGCGTGTCTCTTCCCTGCTTGCATTGTGCGCACGCAGCAGAATCGCGGCATTCACGACTGGTTCCAGTAGATCGGCATATGAGGAGGCCTTCAATGCGTCCGACGCACTGGCCGATTGCACAGTACCTGGCGTGACGGTGGCTAAGCCCGCGACGACACCGAGGATCCCAACGGTCTTTCGGTCCATGATGAGCCCTTTCTCCACTCCAGTGCCGATGTGGAGACCGGGTGTGGCGTCAACGTGGCGAACTCTTCACAACTAAGCGACGGCGCGCAGCCATTCGGCGATCCGGGCGATCATTCATCTGAGGTAGCACGCAACGAAACAAATCGATCGGACCCCGCCAGACCGTCGCGGAAATTTCTTATCGCGCGCGACGCGGGAAATCCCGCCGGGCTCCTGCAGCCGGCGCGGCCGTGATCGCTTCGGTTGGCCGCTGCCGTCAGGCTGCGTGGCATTCAGGAGAGCCGGATTGGTACCATGCGTCACTTCGAAATCAAAGATGAAGAGTGATCCTGGTGAAGCTCGGAACGAGGCCTTTTAACGTTGGCGCGATGGCCTGACTAAAGGTCTAATTTCCCCTAAGAAGGCGCTCAAATGCGCTACGAGCAGAGGGGCTGGTTCCGTCAGATTTTGCGCCGACCGTAAGCCCGCTCTTTTTCAGTGTGCCTGTCATGATGCGGCCATCACGCGGAGGGCGATGCGGCTTGCCTCAAGGAAGCGACGGCGACGAGTCGTGGCTGGTGAGGTTTGGCGGAAGCGGCTCCCACCACCCCGGCGACGACGAAGATCGTCGATCAGAGACGGCGTACGTTGCGCCGGCCAATCCCGAACTGCCTCGTCGCTGAACTCGATACCACGGAGAAGAAACATCTCCGCCAGATCGCGTGGGCTCAGCTTGTAACGCAGTCGCCAGAAGACAACGAGCGCAATGACATCGGACGGATACTGCGTGCGGTTCACGGACCCAGCCGTTCGTTCGTTGAACTGCTTGCCGCGATCGCGGCAGCGGAACCGCCGGTAGCCCTGCGCGGTGCGCTCCGGCCGCTCCGAAATCGCTGCCCCACCGCATGCGACGCAGTCCATCCGCCGTGCTCCACCGTCGAGGAGCTATCACGCCCGAACAGAATCGTCCCCGGAATTGCGATCTGGCGTGAACGCTGACGGAACCCATCTCGCGCCTCCTCAGTCTGCTTCCCGATGAGACAGCGGAGCGCAAGGACGTCAAGCTTCCTTCGAGGCTGACACCCAAAGGCTGCATAGAGTTGGCATCCAGGTCCGCCGCGTTCGCATGGTTCCACCACACATTGCCCTGGGGGGTGGACCGTGAGGACGAATCGGTTGAAGACACCTCGACATCAGGTATGGTCACGACTCGAAGATTGCTTTGCGGAACCGGTACAGCGAATACGCGAAGTAGACCGCCCCGATCGCTGCCACTGCCACCACGTTGCCCCAGACAATGGACAATCCCGCGCCGCGATAAAGCACGGCCTGTGCGAAGGCCACGAAATGCGGTGTCGGGCTGATCGTGCGCATCAGATATTGCAACCAGACCGGCATACTTTCCATCGGCGTGTTGCTTCCCGACAGCAGCTGCATGACAACCATCACCGGAATCGCCAGCAGCCCGAACTGGCCCATCGTGGTCGCGAGCGTGCCGAGCATGATCCCCAGCGCTGCGACGGTGACGGCATACAGTGCCGCTCCGGCGAGAAACAGCATAACCGACCCCGCAATCGGCACGTTCAACCACCACTGCACCACGAAGACCAACGACAACCCTGCCGCAACAAGAATAACAAACCCATTGGCGAAAATCTTGGACAGCATGATCTCGGCCGGTACCAGCGGCATAACCAACAGGTGCTCGATAGTGCCCTGCTCACGCTCGCGGATCAACGCTGCGCCCGACAATATCAGGGTTAACATGGTGATGGCGTTGATCACCTGCATGACGGAGGTAAACCAACTTGTGTCAAGGTTCGGGTTGAATCGCGTGTGAACGACGACGTTCACGGGCAAAGAAGGCCGCATGTCGCGACGGCCGAGCACGTTTGCGACTTCCTGCTGGATGATGCTCTGCAGATAGCCCGCGCCAATGCCTGCCTGCGCCATGGCGGTTGCATCGACATTCACCTGCACCGTCGCTGACCGCCCGGCCTGCAGATCGGACTGAAATTTGGGCGGGATCTCCACCACAAAGACCAGGCGCTCGTGATTCATCTCGCTGTTGATCGCGCTCGCAGGGATCACGACCGGCGGCTGAAAGATCGGCGGCAGCAGCGCGCTCTGCAAATGTCGTGACAGCTGGGAATGATCTTCGTCCACGAAGCCCACGGCAAGGTTCCGCGCTTCGGTCGAAGCGCCGGTGGAGACGGAGACAACCGCGATGGTGAAAGCGTAGACGACCAGCACCAGCATGACCGGATCAGCACGTATGCTGCGCAATTCCTTGATAACCAGACGCCAGATATTGACCAGGTGAACGCGCAGACCGCCACTGCTGGCCCCCGGCATGTCAATACTCCTGCTTGCGCAGCAGAAGCTGGGCCACCATCAGGAACACCACCGCAAACAGGGCCAGCACGACCAGATTGACCCACAGCTCTGCAAAGCCGAGGCCCTTGGTGAAGGCGCCAGAGCTCACCTGTTGGTACCAAGCGGCCGGGAAACCGAGGCCGAACAGGCGAGCGCCCCCGGACAGCGAGGAAACCGGCACGATCAGCCCGGAGAAGTTCACTGCCGGCACGATGGACAGGATGGCGGTCGCGAACACGGCGGCAACCTGCGTGCGCGTAAAGGTTGAGACAAGCTGCCCAAACCCGGTCGTGGCTGTGACGTAGAGCAACGTTCCGATGACCAGTAACATGATTGATCCCTTGATCGGCACGCCGAACAGAAAGATCGCCAGCAGAACCAGCAGAACGAAGCTGACCATCGCGACAGCGATGTACGGGAACTGCTTACCAACCAGGAACTCGAATTTGGTGATCGGCGTCGCACGGAAATTCGCGATCGAGCCGGTCTCCTTTTCACGCACCACGGCGATGGCCGACATGATCGCTGGAATCAGGATCAGCATCAGCATGATCACGCTTGGCACCATCGCGTTCACGCTCCTGAAGGCCTGATTGTAGCGAAAACGCGTGCTGATCACGACCTGCCCCTGGTTGCCGAGCGCCGCGCCGCGCCGCGCCGCGTGCTCGCTCCCATATTGAGCGAGCACGCCAGCGACGTAGCCCTGTATTGTCGACGCACGGAACGGCATACTGCCGTCGATCCAGACA
>JASHQG010000580.1 GCA_030037665.1 Acetobacteraceae bacterium | reverse complement strand
CCCGAGCGGGATGACGGCGCGGCGCATCGACGCTGGGCACACGATCTCTGGCAGAGCCTCGCCCCGTTCGCCCTGCCGGGTGGCTATGCCAACCTCCTCGGCCCGGATGACCGCGAACAGGCGCGGGCAGCTTACGGCGGCAATGCTGCCCGGCTCAGCTTGCTCAAGCGCCGTTTCGATCCCGATAGGGTTTTTGCCTCCGCCATCCCGCTGCCGGAAGGTTGACCCGGTCCGGTGACGTTCGAATTCGCACTATTCGGCGGTTTCAGCGATGGCCAGGATCGCGCTCTGCTGTTGCGGCTCGCTGCGTGCGGAGGCGATCGGCGAGCCAGCGCTTGTGGCCGCGTGTCACTGCCTGGAATGCCAACGCCGTACTGGCTCGCCTTTTGGCGTCAGCACGTATTTCCCGAAACAGCAGGTGCGCACCGAGGGTACGAGCAAGGTCTACGTGCGCGGCAGCGACTCGGGACGAAAGATTGAGTTCCATTTCTGTCCCACCTGCGGTGCCACGTTATTCTGGAACGCAGAATTTGTCCCGGAGCTTCTTGGCATAGCCTTTGGCGCGTTCGCCGAGGGGTCGATGCCCCCGCCGAGCGTATCGTTGTGGGAGGCGACGTGGCATTGCCGGGTGACTTTCGGCCGCGAACTCGATCGCTTTGGCCGTCAGGTGGAGCGGATCGAACGGGGCTGTCAGAGTCCGCCGATGAGCGCTCGCGCCGAAGCGATTTCGCCGACGGGCCACGCCGCGACGGGGCGCGTCGTGCGATGTTGCCGGCGGAGACATCGGCCATGATGATTCGCAGCGGCGGATTCTATCACGACGATGATCCGCAACGACGGCCACCGCGCGACACGGCAGTTCTGGCAGTCGTACTCCTCATCGTGTCGGCTTTGGGCACGGCGGTCGTCGTGCTCGCTCGGGCGCTCTTTTTGACCGCTGGACGATGAGCGGGCCGATCGCATCCGCTTGCTCTTTTTCGTGACGATGCTGCGTCCTCTTCGGCCGGGCGGGTGGCTGCGCCAACCTGCCGAATGAGCAGATCTGTCCGATTACATTTGAAACGCACTCGCCCTTCGCTGCAATCGAACCGTATTCCGCCAGCCGCAGACTGCCGCTTTCTCTCCTCGGCCTGGCTGGAGGCAAGCTCGATGACGACGCTTCTCGACAAACAAAGGTTCGCACCCAACACTGCCCGGAGGTCTGACGACGCCACCGCAGATCAAGTACTGTCGCGCATCGACGCGCTCGCACCGATGATCGCGCGGCTCGCCCCCGAGATTGAGCAGGCTCGGCAGCTGCCGGCTGAGCTCGTGTCCGCTCTCAGGTCGATACGGATTTACGGCATGCTCGTACCCCGGCGTTACGGCGGCCTTGAACTTGATGCGCCAAGCGCTTTTCGGGCGGTCACGGCTCTGGCCAGGCTCGATGGGTCGGTGGGCTGGAATGCCATGATTGGCTCGGTCGCGGGGTTGATTCCGTTCCTGATGAACCAGGCGGTGTGTGACGAAATCTTCAAAGACGGAAAGGACCACATCATAGCCGCCTCGGGCAGTCAGCCTGCTGGAACGGCCGAGCGCGTCCGCGGCGGATGGCGGGTTACCGGGTCATGGGCGTTTGCCAGTGGGTGCCAGAACGCCGAATGGATCGCGGGCACATGCGTGATGATGGAAGCCGGTACTCCCATCGATGCCTCGGAGGGACCGGGCCCAATGATTCGTGCCTGTCTATTGCCGGCGGAACACTGGCAGATCCGCGACACCTGGCAGGCGTTCGGCCTCAGGGGCACCGGTAGCCACCACGTCGCGCTGACGGATGTGTTTGTTCCCGACGAGAACTTTTTCGAGTTTCCATTCGGAACCTCGTTCGCGCCTGATCCTGTCTTCGGCAAGTTCCCGGAGATCGTCGTGCTGGTGCATGGCGCCCTCGCCCTCGGGATCGCCGAGGGCGCCATCATGGACCTCATCGAACTGGCCGGTGCTGGTACCAAACAGCTGTTCATGACCACCCCGCTGGTGGAGACTGAGCGCTTCAAGGAGGGCCTGGCGCGGCTTGATGCCGAGCTCATGGCGGCGCGCGCGCTGCTCGAGCAGCAGATCACCCGCGTTTGGCAAACGCCCGAGCGGCGGACCGGGAAGGACCTGGCCCGGGTGGCGGATCAGATGCAAGCGGCCATCTGGATCACCGCGGCTTGTGTCCGCGTCGCCGAAGGTTGCTTTGAATTCGCCGGAAGCAGGGCCGTGTACGAAAGTTCGTCGCTGCAACGAAGGCTGCGGGATCTTCGTGTCGCGGCCCAACATGCAGCAGTTCATCCGCGTCACTACGCCGCGGCGGGGGCCGCCGTGCTCGCGCGCCGGTCATGAGCCCATGCATCGACACATCCAACCACGGAAGGCATTCAGATGATCCACCACGTATCGATCCCGGCTCGCGAGCCACAGCACGTTGCTGAGGTCCTGGCCGAGCTGATGAACGGCAAGTGCAGTCCGTTCGGCCCGCTCGAAGGCGCCTTCATGGCAACGAGTGGCGACGCGAACGGCACGATGATCGAGGTCTATCCGGAGCGGGCGACCCTCGACATACCAGACCGTGATGATCAAGTCGTTTTTGCGGAAAATCCGGCGCCGCCGCAATTCTGGCCGTTCCACATATTGCTATCCGTGCAGCTCGAGGCGGAAGAGGTCACCCGAATCGGGGCCCGTGAGGGTTGGCGCGCAAAAACCTTCGGCCGCGGCATGCAGGGCCACAAGCCGTTCTTCCACGTCATTGAGTTCTGGCTGGAAAACCGGCTGCTGATCGAGGTCGCAACGCCGGCAATGGCGCAGGAATACCGCGACTTTCTGACGGGTGGCGAGACCGCGACGATGAGCGACCCCGAGTCTACCCGCTTGATGCGGGCGACCCATGTGAATGAGCCGGCGGGAAAGACCGCCTGATGCGGGTGCCCTGAAATCCTCCAGCCCCCGGCGTCCTCCCGCGAAGCGGGTTCGTGCCTGGTTAGAGTGGCTCCACGCCGCTTCCGGGGCGACCGACTGGAAAGCGGTTTTTCGGCATAAGGCGAGGTTTGACGGGGGCGGATCGCGATGTTTTTGGTGCGAAGCCCGCAATGTCTGCGCATGGATGAGCTTCCGTCATGCCAGCCAGGTGACGCCGATCGGGCAAAAACATCGTCAGATTACGGATGTAACGCAGCCGCCGAAAAATGACATCGGGCGGCAACACCTCCGTCCTAGCTTCGCTTGCAGCGATTGTCGCTCTGGAGCGCTCGAGCCATTTGCCAGGCGACTGGCGTTGCCGAGGCAGCCGCTACACCCCAGTAACGAGGGCTTCCCCAACATGAACGAGATCGCGTGCAGCACCATGTCGGATCGCCATCGGCTGTTCGCCGGTGAGCGCGATGGCTCCCCCGCCATGATGAACATGATTTTGGGGCACATCGTCGCGCAGGTTGTGCACTGCGCGGCGTTGTACTCGCTGGCGGATCATCTGGCCGAGGGATCCGCTGCAGCCGAGACGGTCGCGCGCGCCGAGGGGTTGGACGCCGCCGCGACCTTTCGATTAATGCGCGCCTGCACGGCATTCGGCCTGATGACCTACAACAGAGAAACGGGTTTCTCTGGCACACCCTTGCTCGCCATGCTGCGCCGCGACGATCCGCGACGCCTGCGTGCCGGTGCCATTGCACTGACCAGCCATGGCCATTGGGCGCCGTGGGGACAACTCGCCGAGGCGATCCGGACCGGAGAGCCGCGCGCGGAGGCGACACTCGGTGCCAGTCTCTTTGACTACTTTGCCTCACCCGCCGGAGCGCCCGAGTGGCACGCCTTTTCCCAATTCCTGGCGGGGATTTCGGCCGCCGTGTCGGCGGAGGCGGCGCGGCTCATCGATACGCGCGAGGTTTCACTCGCCGTGGATGTCGGCGGTGCCAGCGGGACGCTGGTGCATGCGCTGATGGAGGCGAACCCCGCCCTGCGGGGCGCCGTGCTGGACCTGCCACATGTCGCGCCCGATGCCGCAAGAGCGGCTAAGGTGCTGGGCCTGGGTGACCGGTTCTCCTTCGTGGCTGGCGATTTTCGCAGCGCGGTGCCAGCAGCGGACCTTTACCTGCTGAAACACGTACTGCACGACTGGGCGGACACCACGTGCGGTTCAATCCTGCAGAACTGCCGTCGCGCATTGCGGCCTGGGGGCCGTGTGATTGTCATCGAGTTGCTGGCGAACGACATCGAACCGACACCACTCCTCGCGCAGTTCGACCTGACAATGATGGTGGCGGCCGGTTCGAAGGAGCGCACTCTGGACGAATACAAGGATCTGCTCGCCGCGGCAGGCTTGCGGTTCGTCCGCGCCACCTCGACCGCAACACCATTCTTTCTGATCGAGGCTGTTGCCACCTGACACGCTCGACCTCTGGCCATAAATCTTGACCGGTTGCGGCAGCTGTGTTCGGGCCGCGCAGCTTCCGACCAATCGGGCTTCGCGGCTGGGTAGGACCGTTCAAGCGGTGGCTTTGGGTCGGGTGCCGCTGCGGTCGGGTACGAGGCGGCCTTGGGTGGAAGTCAGATTGGGGTGGCCATGTTTGTACTGACCGTGTTGAGCCTTGGCCTGCCCATCAGAGCCTCCATGGGAAGGGCGCACTTTGGCTACAAATACTCGTTCCAAAGCATGCACCTTGTCGTGGTTGACGACGTGCTCGCCATAGATCGGGCTCGATTGCCAGAGTCTGGTGCGGGCCACCAGGTGCCACGGATGGAAACTTATACCTTTGGGAGAACTTGATGGCCGATATATCCGGAGGATGTCTCTGTGGGCGCGTCCGTTACACGATTAGCGGCGAGCCTGCACTAAGCGGCCTCTGCCATTGCCGTAATTGTCAGCGCTATACGGGCTCAGCTTTTGAGCCCGTGATGGCCTTCCCGACTGCAAAAGTCAGCATTAAAGGCGAACTCAAGACGTACGAGGATAAGGGCGACTCTGGCAAACCCGTCTACCGCCGCTTCTGTCCGAATTGCGGATCAGGAATTATGGCGGAGGCGGACGCGCTGCCAGGACTTGCGATCGTCTTGGTGGGTGGCTTTGACGAGCCGTCTGTTTTCACGCCAACAGTGGAAATTTATTGCAGTAGCGCACAGCCTTGGGTTCATGGGGGTGGTGAGCGCAAGCAATTTTGGAAAATGCCGGGTTAGATCATCGGAGAC
>JASHQG010000579.1 GCA_030037665.1 Acetobacteraceae bacterium | reverse complement strand
AATATCGCCTCGCCACGTGGCAGCTAGGTTGTCAGCCGTCGATGGACGAGATTGGCGCCAAGGATCAGGGGTCAGACTAGAGGCCGGGCACGATAGCCTCATTTTCTGCGGGACGCGTTCGGCGCTGGCATGCGGGTCGCCGCCATCGCCCGCGCAGTCGCCAGGCCGCCCCGTGCGAACGGAACCACGCAAGGCTGGCCGTTCAGCACCACCGACTGGATGCGATCTACTTCCATACCCAGAGCCGCAGCCGCAGCGGACGCCTGAACCCGGAGAGATTTTAGCGCTTTGGCGGTGGCGGACTGTCGAGCCTGCTCAGCCCGGTCGGGGGGAGACCTGTCACCCGAGATCGGCGACGGCTGGGCCAATCCCCTGCAGCTGTCCCACCAGGTCGAGGACCTGTTCGCCCTCCGCACCCCGGAGCTCGACGGACTGCTGGGCCGTCCAGTGTGTCGGCTTCTGGTCGGCAAAGTCGACGGAGTAGTCCTGAAACGAGGTCTTCACGCCAGCCGCGCCCGCTGCCTCCGCTTTCGCCTTGACCATCAACTCGTTGACGCGACGCTGGGCAGCGATGGCGGTCGAGGCGATATCGACACCCTGAAGGCTGGCGACCAACTCATCGGGCTCCACCTTAACGGTAGCGCTTGCCGACAGGTGCAGCATCGGCGGGCCGAGGACGGACAGCGACGGTGCGCCGGGCGAGATCGGCGTTGGCGGTGGCGCGGGCAGGTTTGGCGCGGCCCACGCGCCGCGAGCCAAGGCAACAATCGCGACGACAGCAGCCGCGCTAGCGAATTTCATGTTCAACCCCTGGTCTTTGATTGGGCTTTGGTAACAAGAGATTCCGCGAACGGTCGCACATCACCACTGAACGGCCCGTCTCATTTTGCCGCCTCCGTTCGCACCGGCCCTACGCACGATCGCGTCCGATACCCTCGGAGGTTTCGATGGACCCGGCCATTCCCGATCGCTCGCCTGCCCCCTCGGACATGCGGGACGAGATCACCATTATCAGTGCGCAACAGAGGGAGACCCTCGCCCTTCTGCGGCAACTGGTCGAAATGCTCCTCCCCAGAGGTGACCCGGATAAGCCGAAGCTCGAGGATCTCATCGCCGCTCTGGTGGGGCAGCAAACCCGGATGCTGATCCTGCTCAGGCAAATTGGGAGCGACGTCGCGGGCCTCCTCGACCAGCTCGCGCCCGAGGGCGAAGGCGGGCCGGACAGGCCGCAAGCCGGCAATAGCGGCGCCCGGTGATGATGAACTTTCGCAAGATCGCCGCGGCCTCTAAAGGCCGCCTGATCCTGCGCTATTTCACCGAAAACACGCCCGAGCCCATCCGTTCACCACCGGTGGACGCGGCCGGCCGGCAACTCGAAGAGGGCGGACGGCTGACAGCCCACTACACCGGCCGCGACAGCCAGGCGACCGGTGTCACATTGCTGTTTGGAACGGGACGACCATTCCTGGATAAATCAATGACATGGATGCCGCCGCTTACTTGAGAAATTGCCGCCTGGAATGAGATTTTCCTTTGCGTGTTGCCGTTTAATTGAGAAAATCGCGCGCGCACGTTGCAGCATGTTGAAGAGCCCACGATGGCTACGGAGGACGTCAGGGACCGGCGGAGATTGGCCAATTTTCGCCACTACCATCGACACCTGCTCTGGTGTTATTGCCGGTTCATTGAGACAACTTCCGGCTAGGATTTCTCATTTAAACGGCAGTACCAACTCGAACCGACGCTATTCTCCGTCCAACTGGCAACGTGACAGCCGCTATCGGCGCCAGGCCCTCGCCATCGCGCGATCCTCATCCGGCTGTCGTGTTGCCGAAAACGAGTGGACAGGCGCTCGGTCACCCCGATTGCTGCCACTACCCCCGAAATCGCGGGCTACCATCATTGCGTCTTGATTGGCGCAGCTGGAGGCTCGACACTAATGAGGTCACGGTCGGTTGATAGTCGTTTTCTCTTCCATCAACTGAAACCGATAAGCAAGGAGGTCCTGCGATGAACATGCGCCCGGATCCCACGCTGCACGCCTCGCCGAAACTTGCGATGGAGGCCCCGGCGGAGGACTTTGCCTATACTTTGTTGTTGAGTCCCGATTCCTCACAGCCTGACGCGCTCACGGTCATCGACGTCAAACCGGGCTCGCCGAGCTACAGCCGCGTCGTGCATACAGTGCCAATGCCGAACAAGGGCGACGAATTCCACCATTTTGGCTGGAATGCCTGCTCATCGTCACTCTCACCGCTGACTGGGCATGCCTTCCTGGAACGGCGATACCTGATCATTCCGGGGATACGATCCTCGCGCATCTATGTTGTGGACACAAAGCCGCATCCGACCCAAGCTCGGATCCACAAAATCATTGAGCCCGACGAAGTCTTCCGCAAAACCGGCTACTCCCGGCCCCATACGGTGCACTGCGGCCCGCTGGGAATCTATGTGAGCACTCTGGGAGGTGGCGGCAAGGATGGCACGTCCGGGCCGCCCGGCATCTTCATCATGGACTGTGAGACTTTCGATGTCCGCGGTCGCTGGGAGATCGAGCGAGGGTCGCAAGACAAACATTACGACTTCTGGTGGAACCTGCCGCGCGATTACATGGTCTCGAGCGAATGGGCGTTGCCGCCGCAGTTCGAGAGCGGTCTCGTTCCGGAGGACCTTCTTGCCAATCAATATGGCCACCGTCTCCATTTCTGGGACTTGCGGGCGAGGCGCAATGTGCAGACCATCGACCTCGGCGCCAATCACCAGATGGCGCTCGAAGTACGGCCCGCGCACGACCCGATCAGGGAGTACGGCTTTGTCGGGGTCGTGGTTGATACGACGAACCTGGAGGGATCGATCTGGACGTGGTGGCGGGAGGACGGACAATTCCGCGCTGAGAAGACGGCCACCATCCCTCCCGAGCCCGCTTCCAAGGAGCTCCTGCCGCCGTTGCTGCAAGGTTTTGGTGCGGTGCCGCCGCTCGTGACTGACATCGATCTCTCCCTTGATGATAAGTTTCTGTATGTCGCGTGCTGGGGGACCGGGGAGATGCGGCAGTATGATGTGACCAATCCCCTTAAGCCGATGCTCGCTGGATCGGTCCACATCGGCGGTATCGCGCGACGCACACGGCATCCGAACGGCAAGCCCTACGCGGGCGGTCCGCAGATGGTCGAGATCAGTCGCGACGGAAAGCGCGTGTATTGGACCAATTCGCTGTACTCGACATGGGACAACCAATTCTACCCGGACGGCTTGCCGGCGGCTCAGGTCATGGCGCGGGCAGAACCTGGCGGAGGCCTGGCACTGGCTGACAACTACTGGGTGGACTTTCCGGCGGGATACCGGGCGCATCAGATCCGGCTCGAAGGCGGCGACTGCTCGACTGATTCGTTCTGCTACCCTTCGGTCTGATCTTGGTCGGCAGCGACTGGCCGCAGATCGGTTTATGGTCCGCCGTCGTGGCGAGTGGTGTTTATCACGGGGTCAATCCGGCGATGGGATGGCCGCTCGCCGTTTCGAGTGGGCTGATGGCGAGACGAACCGACGCACTGTTCAAGGCACTGGGCTGCCTCTCGACCGGACACTTGCTGGCGCTTCTCGTCGTGATCGTGCCATTCGCACTGCTCGCTCTCCTGCTCGAATGGCAGTGGGCGATTCAGATCGGTGCCAGCGTACTTGCCATATGTTATGGCGCCTTGCTCCTGATCAGGAGACGACACCCCCGGATGCTCGCACGAATTCCGCCATCACAGCTCGTGCTTTGGTCCTTCGTTATCGCGATCGCACACGGCGCGGCCCTGATGCTGGTTCCGATCTACCTCGGAGTTTGCCGATCTTTCGAGATGGAGCGAGGTCATCGAGCCGCGGCAGCGCTCATGCGCACCAATCTCGGCATGGCGGTGGTTGTCTCAACCGTTCATGCTGTGGCTATGCTTTGCGCTGGCGGACTCCTCGCCTGGCTGGTCTACCGCCACCTGGGATTGAAGTTCGTGGCACGAAGTTGGTTCAATCTGGATACGTTGTGGGCCTCAAGCCTGATGCTGGTCGGCATCCTCTCTCTGGCCATTAATGCGATGGGCTAGGTGCTCCGAACGGGAGACCGGTCCGATTACGGAATGACACTCGCAGCGATCTCGCCCGAGGCCAGGAGAGGTTCGGAGTGCCTCCTCTTGCGTCGCGTCAAGGTTGTCGGATTGCGGTGCCTACTTCGATCGGAAACCCGGTCAGAGGCGCCAACCGCCGTCCCGCGGCAGCGTACATCGATCGCGAGTGTGCCGCGGAGAAAAACCAACGTCGGTGTGACGACAATGACGTGCTGACCGTGGAGAGGTAGCGTCCTGGCTGGGCAGCCCAGCCAGGACACGTGACAACGACAAATTACCCCTCGTTCTGGCCGAGCGTGACGCCGACGAACAACGGCTGGCCATCGCGCATAACCCGCAGCGCCACGGCGTGGTCCTTGCCATTAACCGCAGCGTGGATTGCGCGGGCAGCCTCGTCCACCGAAGTCACCTTCTGCGTGCCGACGCCAGCGATCACGTCACCCGCCTGCAACCCGGCCTTGTCAGCCGGCGAGCCGGGCTCCACCTGCTGCACCACCACCCCGGTCATGTCGCCCGGAATGTTGAGCTGGTCACGCATTTGCGGCGACAGCGGCGCCAGTGCCAGACCGACTTGCGCGCCGTGCGCCCCACCGCCGTTCAATTGGTTCTCTGCGGTGCGCTCGGAGGGCAGCGTGCCGACCGTCAGCGTGATGTCCTTGGTCTGGCCGTCACGCAGCACCGAGAAATGCGCGTCGGAGCCGGGCTTGAGACTGGCAATGTCAACTGCCAGTTCGCGCGGATTCCGGATGGCCTGACCGTTGACCGACTGGATCACGTCGCCCGGCTGCAGCCCGGCACTCTGGGCGGGACCATCCGACACGACCCCGGCCAACAACGCACCAGCGTCATCCTTCACATGCAATGCCTGCGCGGTGGCGCCCTTCACCTCCTGCGCCTCGACACCGATGTAGCCGCGGGTGACGTGGCCATTCGCCTCGAGTTGCTCCGAGACGTTGCGGATCATGTCTGACGGAATGGCGAAACCGATGCCGATCGAGCCGTGGGATGGCGACAGGATCGCCGTGTTCATGCCGATGACCTTGCCCTGCTGCGTGAACAGGGGGCCGCCGGAGTTACCCGGGTTGATCGGCGCATCGGTCTGGATGAACTGGTCATACGGGCCGTCGCCGATATCCCGGCTGACGGCCGAGACGATGCCTGATGTGACCGTGCCGCCCAGGCCAAACGGGTTGCCCATAGCGACGACCCATTCGCCGGGCTTCACGTCGTTCGACTCGCCG
>JASHQG010000578.1 GCA_030037665.1 Acetobacteraceae bacterium | reverse complement strand
GAGGGGACGGGAACCCACTCCATCGCCTGGGATCGGAACGACGTGCACGCGTGTGTGGAACCGAAGCGGCTCAGCGAGAGGCGTGAGCGGCGAACGCGCTGCCGGCCGCAGCTGGCCGATCCGCGGTTTGCACGGACCACGCCCGTGGACGGACTGTCGCCGACTGGTGCCTCAGGTCATGGATCACACGCCACGCTTCGGTGGACACGGTCGTTGAAGACTTCGGCCGAAGCGGCGGGCGATCGCATCGCGCGCTGCTCGGCCGCGTCCCGCGCCGTCCATTTCCATGAGGCGTCCAGCGGCCCAATGCAGCAGCGCTCCTTGAACCGGACGCACCAGCGCAGCTTGGTACAGACGGTGATGTTCGACAGCGTCATGACCCGAACGCAGGTCTCAGCCGCAGGTGCAGCCCGGATATCGGGATCAGGCAGCCGGCCGCTCTGCCAGGAGCGGCCTGTACCGAACGAAATTGACCGCGAGCGCTTCGGTCATCGTGGTGCGGCGCCGCGAGTGGAGAGGACAACGGCGCGACCAGCGCTCAATCAGCTGCCTCACCGCTGATGACCAGCCATGCTTTTTAATAATTCCCACGACACCGCAGTGGCAGAGAACAGGAGAACAAGGGTGGCAGCTGCGAACATGTCAAACGAGTCTCCCCAGTTCAGCGCCATACGGGACGCGGAGGCGAGCATCAGGCCGAAGCCGATCAGCGACGATATGTGACGCCACAGCGAGTGGATCCACGAGCGCCGCCGAACTTGCACGATCAGCGCCTGGACGAATCTGATCACGACCCATCCCGACCAAATGGCGGTGATGCCGAGCGTCAGCGTGCCGAACGCCGCTGGGCTGATGCCGGGGAACAGCGCCAGGAACGCCACCAACATCACCGCGAGGTAATTCTGGAATGCTTGCTCGGTAAGACGCCTCAAAACCGTTGCCTCGGGACCGAGTACGGTCGAGGCGTTGGCGGCGACGACGACAAACAAGAGGCCGAGCAGCGCCGCGGCGACGGTCCCGATCGTCGTGTAAAATTGGATCCAAGGCTGCATCGCATCCCCCCGCAATCAACGTGAGCGATCAACGGTGCAGGGTCGGGCGGGCTGACTTAAGCCCATTGAAGCGAGCGACCCCAGACGCGGAAATTCCACCAGGCTCGACGGGCTGACAACCGCGGCGATTGGCGATCAAGCGGTGCGGCATAGTAAGCAGCACATCGCGTTCGTTCTGAGCGCGGCGTGACGTTTCAACCAGATGGCGACGATGACCCGAGTCAGGTTTGTCCTATGACGGATGAAGCGAGCTCCTGTTCACCGCCGACCGCGCCGCGTGCGAGCGGCGGCAGGTGCCATCCAAAGGGCGCCGCTGCCCGGCAGAACCTGGATTTGAGCCCACCAGCAGATGAAACATCGGCAGGGGCTTGCCTCCCAGGCTTGACCCGCGCCGGCTCGGCATGCATCTCGGAATGCGGATTCTGCGGGAGAGAGCTCTGATCGACCGTCACCAACATCCCACTCTCAGCAAGGTGCCGGAAGTCACCCTGGGATTTTGGATCATCAAGGTCGCCGCGACCACTTTGGGCGAAACCGGCGGCGACACCGTCAGCATGACGCTGAACTGGGGCTATCTCGGCGGCTGCGCCCTGTTCGTCACCTGCCTGATCGTGTGCGTGACCGCACAGATCCGGGCGCAACGATTCTATCCCGCCCTGTACTGGGCGACCATTGTGGCCGCGACATTGTTCGGCACAACCATGGCCGACTTTTTCGATCGCTCGCTCGGCATCGGCTATACTGGCGGATCGCTGGCGATCTTCACCGGCATGATGATCACGCTGGGTCTGTGGTACTGGACCACAGGCACGATTGCGGTGGAGACGGTTGCCACGCCGAAGACGGAAGCGTTCTATTGGGTTGCCATCACGTTCTCGCAAACGTTGGGAACCGCACTGGGTGACTGGACATCGAACGTCGCTGGATTGGGCTTTGGCGGCGGCGCGACGTTTTTTGTCAGCCTGCTCATCGTGCTTGCGGTACTCTACTACACAACGCGTGTATCGCGCGTCTTCCTGTTTTGGGCGGCGTTCATCCTGACCCGGCCGCTTGGCGCCACCTTTGGTGACTTGCTCGACAAACCGCTGAACGCGGGCGGCCTCGACATCAGCCGTCCGTTGATTTCCGCAGGAGTGGCAGCGTTCCTGGTTGTGTGCCTGCTCGTGCTGCCACAGCGCGCGGGGCGCCACCCGGGCGCAACAGAGAGGATTTAGCCCGGATCTCCCGCACGCGGGGGCCGGATGGCTGCGTGCTTGCGACGATCGTCGAATCTGCACGCCCATGAGGACCTCGTTTTTTGCCAGTTCCGGATCGCCGCACGCCGGAGGCTCGGCCGAGCTTTGGCGCGCCGGTTCGCGGCGACGTCGTCGTCGCAGCAATCAGTGCAACGACGCGGCGAAGCGCGGGACCCATGGCGTCTGTTCGTCGCCGTGACGCAGGGACGGCCATCACCGGCGGCGGCAGTTCCTGTTGGCTCGGAAGCCGCTGTCACCGCGCCATTATCGCGCTCTGGCCGTTGCGCCGACATCCCGCGGTGATCGCACGCGGCAAGGAGTTGTCGCCGTGCAGCGCCGGCAACACCCTGTGCATCACACTCGTCGCACCGCCGAATGCACGGCCCGGACATCGCTCCGGAGAAAGCGCGTGCACTGGGACAATTTACCCCTTTTGACGAAGCGTTCTCTCGCATGAAGGGAACTGAACGCGGGCGCATGCAGCTTCCCGCCACGTTGACTCGTAGCGGCGCGCTGGTCCGGTCTGCGCGCATCAACACAATCGCGTGGGTCGTGCCCCGATCCTGCTTCCGGCTTGCGCACGTTCC
>JASHQG010000577.1 GCA_030037665.1 Acetobacteraceae bacterium | reverse complement strand
AGGGGCGGTCGGATCGACAGCCCGACAGATTCGCGGCGGCGACGACTATGCCTCGCGACCGGACATCCCGGCCACGACCTTTTCGGGGCGGTCCAGCGTTCGTCCGGTTGTCGCGTAGCCCATTCGATGCGGTGAATCGCGCCGGTGGTCCGCTCCCAGGGATCCGGTACGCCGGACAATGGGTCGCGTGACGGGCGTCGCTGCCGGCCCATACGCTGCCACTTTGTCCGGTTACCGGATCGCTTCAACGACCGTATGGGCGGCATTCAGTCAGGATCGCGCGATACCGGAAGCGGGCCTGGGCCGGAACTCCGGTGCCGGCACCGAGGCATCCCCGGTTGCGGTGCTTCGGTCAGGTTCAGGCGGCATCGGGTGAATGGCTTCGGGTGCGATCGCGATTTCGACCTGCGCTCCGGGCGTCAGCTGCATCGCGTCCACAGTCCGGCTCAACACGCGTGCCTGCAGCACAACCCCGCAGTCGAGCCGGATCGCGGTCAGCACGCCCTCGTCGAGCACGGCCAGCACACGCGCAGTCATGCGGTTCTCCGCCGGAGCGGCGCTGCCGGGCGGCAGCACTTCGATGTCATCTGCGCGGATACCGACCAGGACATCGGACGCCGCGCCCGTGGTTTCACCAGAGGCGATCAGGGTCACGCCCGCCACGGCGATGGAGGGCCGGCGGCCTGGGCCGGTGCGCAATGTCGCAGCGAAGATGTTGTCGACGCCCAGTATCTCCGCAACGCGAAGATTGCCCGGGGCGCGCAGCACGTCGCGCAACGAACCCTGCTGCACGATCGCGCCGGCCTCTATGATCGCCAGCGCGGTGCCGAGGGCGTGCGCGTCCGTGCGATCATGCGTGACGAAAATAGCCGGTATGCCGCACGCCTCAAGGAAATCGTGCAGCTCCAGCCGCAAACGCGCGTGTGTTCCCGCGTCCAGCGCGGAAAACGGCTCGTCAAACAAAAACACATCGGGGTCGGCGGCGAGTGCGCGTGCCAGTCCGGTCCGTTGCCGTTCACCGGGCGAGAGGCTGCGCGGCAGGCGGTCCGCGAGATGGCCGATGGCGAATTGCTCCATCAGCTGGCCGAGACGCGGCCGCCGTCTCGCGCGCGGCAGACGTTGCAGGCCGAGCGCAATGTTGCCGCGCACCGAGAGATGCGGAAACAGCCCGAAGTTCTGTAGCACGAAAGCGACGTTACGGGATTCCGGCGGCAGCCGCGTCACGTCGCGTTCCCGGATGACGATGCGGCCCGTGGTGACGCGGTGGAATCCGGCGATGGTTTCCAACGTGACCGACTTGCCGGCGCCGTTCGGGCCAACGATAACCAGGCGTTCGCCAGGGTTCACCGCAAGATCAAGGCGTTGCAACGCGAATGCGCCGAGTTGGACCGTCAGGCCTTCCAGCGAAATTCCACCGCGGCTCATCGTTCGCTCACCGCGGTCATGATGCGGGAGCCGGAAAGGGCTCGCAGCAGCACGAACAACCCGAGACAGACCGCCAACAGCAAGACCGACGCCGCGGCAGCCTCGTCTATCCCGAAACGCAGGAACAGGGTGTAGATCTGTACCGGCGCGGTCATCGGATAGTACGCCAGGATGATGACCGCACCGAATTCGCTGATTGCGCGCGCGTAGGTGAGCGTCAGGCCGGTGAGGATGCCGCGCCGCGCCAGTGGCAGCGTGATGCGCAGCCATGTCGCCCACGGGCCGAGGCCGAGCGTGCGGGCGACCTGTTCGAGGTGCGGATCGACCGTCTCGATCGCGATGCGAGCAGCATTGACCGTGTAAGGCACTGACACGAACAGCATGCCAGCGACGATTCCCCAGATGGATCCCCAGAATTGCAGGTGGAACAGGGTGAAGGCCGGCGCGCCGAATATGCCACGGCGGCCGAACGCCATCAGCAGCGCGATACCCGCGACGGTGTGCGGCACCGCAAGCGGCAGGTCGATCAACGCCGCGATGACGCTCTTTGCGCGTGCTGTGCTGCGCGCGAGTGCATAGGCCAACGGCACGCCCAACACGCCTGCCAGCACGGCGGTCATGAACGCCGCAGTCAGGCTCAGCCCTATGGCCTGACGCAGTTCCACGTCATGGAGCGCGCCGCCCAGGGTGGTGAGCGAAGGCTGGCCGGCGAGCTCCAGCAGCGGCACGATAACGAAGGCGATGAGGATGCTGCCGACGAGCCAGCAGCTCAGGAACACGCCGCGCGATGACGGTGGGAAGATCGGGGCCAGCAATCAGTGCTCCGGCCAGGGCGCGACCAGCCCCTTCAGACTTGCGGGCATCGCATCGACGTTGACCGCGTACGGCGGCGCAAGCGTGCCGAAGCCATTCTGCTGCATGATCCGCTGTCCGTCCGGTCCGAGCAGCAGGGCCACGTATTTGGCGGCAAAATCCGGGTTCCGCGCATCGCTCGGTATGGTGACGGCGTAGACGATCGGCTTGCCGGCGAGCGCGCCATTTCGGGTATGCGCGACGCCTTTGCTATAGAGCTGCGCGTCCGTCGGGTCGCTGAGATCGATCTCGCGCGGTAGGTGAATGTACTCCAGATGATGCTGCAGGGCGTCGGAGCGGTATATGGCCAGATAGTCGATCTGGCCAAGCTGCAAGGCGGCGATCAGTGAGGTCTCGGTATCACGCATGTTGGTCGATGGCGCATTGGCGAGAATGTGGGCCGCAAGGTCCGGCGTTTTGTAATAGCGGCCCGCGAGCTGCAGCATTTGCAGGGTTTGGTAGCCGGATGGGTCGGTATCCGGATTGGAGCGACCGATCTGCACGCCGGTCCGTGCGAGGACTTTGTACCAGTTGTCGGGCGTGAGTTCAGCGGCGCCCTTGCTGTCCTTCGTGTACATGAACGTGATCGCATTGCGTGCGAAGCCTGCGTACCAGTCGGCGTGGCCAGGCTTCCCGACGGCGGCAAACATGTATTTCGGGATCACGCTGTAATCGGCAACGGCGAGAACGTCCGCCGGCTGATGCAACTCGGTGATCTGGCGCACCATTTTCACGCTGCCACCGAATTGCGGCTGTGGCACAACATTCGGGTATTGCCGTGCGAAGAGTGCGTCGAGTTGCTTGAACGGCCGGGCGAGCGTGCCGGCGGCGAGGATCGTCAGGTGCACCGGTTCCGCCGCCAGGGCCGCTCGGCCGCACGTTGCGCTGGCGAATGCCAGGCCGACCGCCAGCAGAGCGCCGCGTTTGTGCGCCGCTCTGCCGGCGGAGCGCATGGCGGGCATGCCGACCGCGCTGGCGTCATGCCGACCGGGGTCGGCATCCGTGGCGTTGCGTGGTGACCGAGTGACAAGCCACGGATAGCGGCTTGCCCGCCGATGCGCCGGCACGGGTTTCACCC
>JASHQG010000576.1 GCA_030037665.1 Acetobacteraceae bacterium | reverse complement strand
ATCATGCTGGTCGGCAATGTGATCGGTGGTGGCCGTTGCGTCGGACAGCGCGTGAACGATCGCTATGGCGTCGATGCGCTGATGCGCACTCGTGCTGCCGGCCATCGGGACGATGTGCGAGCCATCAAGCTCGTGTTTGCCTTCGAGCCCCTCTTCCCAGGCAAGAAATGCTTCGCTCGTCCGCGGGCGTGCGGGTTCATCGTTCATGAAAATCGACGTAACCACGCCTGGGCGCATCGGTCGACTCCAATTCCTACGATGTCGCTTCCAGCGCTGCTTCGGCCTCCAGCCACCGTTCCTCGGCAGCGGCGGTTTCGCGCGCGATAGCGGCCAGACGCATGTTCGCAGCGGTGAGGTCCGCTGTGCGCCCGGGACCATACATCGCCGGGTCAGTGAGTTTCGCCTCGAGCGCGGCGCGTTCCGCATGCAGCTTCGCCACCAACGTCTCCGCCTCCTTCGCCTGGCGACGCAGCGGGGCCTGAGCTGCGCGCGTCTCCGCACGTTCGCGCCGGCGCTCGTCGCGGCGCGGTGGCGCATCGGCTTTCGCCGCCGGTCGCGCCTGTTCCGCGAGCAATGCGCGGTACTCGTCGAGATCACCGTCAAACGGCCGCACGGTTCCGCCAGCGACCAGCCACAGCCGGTCAGCCACCAGCTCCACCAGATGTGGATCGTGCGTGATCAGCAGCACCGCACCCTCGAAATCGGCGAGGGCCTTCACCAGTGCCTCGCGCGCATCGATGTCGAGATGGTTGGTCGGCTCGTCGAGGATCAGCAGCTGTGGTGCTTCCCGGGTCGCCAGTGCCAGCAAGAGCCGTGCCTTCTCTCCACCCGACAAATTCGCGACCGGCGTTTCCGCACGGTCCGCATCGAGCCCGAAGCGCGCGAGCTGCGAGCGCACCTGCGGCGACGTCGCCCGCGGCAACGCGCGCGCCATGTGATCGATCGGTGCCTCCGACTCTGTCAGCTCGTCGGTCTGGTGCTGCGCGAAATAGCCGACCCGCAGCTTCGGCCCGCGGCGGATCTCGCCGCTTAACGGATCGAGCCGACCGGCGAGCAGCTTCGCCAGCGTCGACTTGCCGTTGCCGTTGGCGCCCAACAAGGCAATGCGGTCGTCCATATCGATGCTGACGGAGATGTTGCGTAGCACCGGCACGCCGTCGTAGCCGACACTGACACGGTCGAGCGCCAGGATCGGCGGGGCGATGCGCGCCGGCTCCGGAAAGTCGAACCGCGTAGGCGCGGGTTCGATCAGCGTCTCGATTTCCGGCAGCCGCGCCAGCGCTTTGATGCGCGCCTGTGCCTGGCGCGCCTTGCTCGCTTTGTAGCGGAAGCGGTCGATAAAAGACTGGATGTGCGCGCGCTGCTGCGCAATGCGCTTGGCCTCACTGCTGAGCTGCAACGCACGCTCGGTGCGAATACGCACGAATTCGTCGAACCCGCCGGGTGTGACGCTGATCTTGCCGCGATCGAGAAACGCAATTGCCTGCACCGCACGGTCGAGCAGGCCACGATCGTGCGAGACCACCAGCGCTGCACCGGGAAAGCGCGCCAGCCAGGACTCGAGCCAGAGGGTCGCTTCGAGGTCGAGGTGGTTGGTCGGCTCGTCGAGCAACAGCAGGTCGGGGTTGGCGAACAGCGCGGTGGCGAGCGCGACACGCATGCGCCAGCCGCCGGAATATTCCTGCACCGCGCGCTGCTGCGCCGCTTCGTCGAAGCCGAGGCCGGCGAGAATGGCAGCGGCCCGCGCCGGGGCTGAATCGGCGGCGATCGCGCGCAGGCGTTCGTGGATTTCGGCGAGGCGCCCGGGATCTGCGCTTTCCGTTTCGGCCAGCAGTTGGAGACGCTCGGAATCGCCTTGCAATACGGTATCGAGCAGTGATGCTGGCCCGGACGGCGCTTCCTGCGCCACCGTGGCAATGCGGGCGCGGGCCGCAAGGCGGACGTCGCCGCCATCCGGTGCTATCTCGCCGGCAATAGCACGCAGCAGCGTCGATTTGCCGGCGCCGTTGCGGCCGACGAGGCCGATGCGTCGACCCGGATCGATCGTCAGGTCGGCGCCGTCGAGCAGCGTGCGGCCGCCCAGACGGATGGTGACCGCGTTGATGGTCAGGAGCGACATGGCGGACGGTGTAGACGGCCGGTCCGGACCGCGGTCAAGAGCGGCGGCCGTTCGGGATTATGGCGGTGCTGCGGATCACGTGACTTGCGAGCGGATCATGCTATTCGCAAGAAGACATTCCTGTCACCACCGCAGGCAACCGAGATGCGGCACGACGCTCCCGCGTCAGATCAGCCTGCTGACGTGATTGGAACCGCAACCTGGGTCACCGCAACCATCGGCACCGGCGCGTAGCGGCCCATCGCCAATCACCATCGTCACGCCCCAGGCGGATCAAACCACTCAACGACCCGGACTACGAGATCTGTGATCGTGCACCCCACGCGATCGTGCGCCAGCGTGGAGCAGACCAGCCTGCCCTGCTGTCAGGCACGTCGAACGCACGCGGGCGGGAACCGGCATCGTCGATGACCGAATATGGTCGGTGAGAGCTACATACAAGCCGCGACGTCCGACACAGAGGTTGATTGCTTTAGAAGCCAGGCCGATCCGCAGACGGCTGGGCTCGCCCATGGCCCGGACATCTCGGTCAACTCACTTATCCGATCATTCTTAATTGACGGCACGTCGGTCATGATCCAAGAACAACATCAGAACGGACATTCATACAATGATATAACGTAACGCCCACCCGTCCACTGACCGCGGATCACACAATGTCGGACCATCACCCCGCGCACGACCCCCATGATCATGACGATCATCACGGACACGAGCACGGGCATACGCACGGTCCGGGCGGACATGTGCATGCGCCAGCCAGCTTCGGTCGCGCGTTTGCTATCGGTATTGGGCTGAATCTCGTCTATGTTGTCGCCGAAGCATTTTACGGCGTGATGGCACACTCGGTCGCCCTTCTCGCTGATGCCGGTCACAATCTCGGCGATGTACTTGGCTTGGCCGCTGCATGGGCGGCCAGCATTCTGGCTGCACGCCAGCCCTCCGAGCGGTTCACCTACGGTTTGGGACGAAGCTCGGTATTGGCGGCGCTCGGAAATGCGGTGGTGCTGCTGTTGATCACCGGCGGCATTGGCTGGGAAGCACTTCGGCGGTTGGCAGAGCCTCATCCGGCATCGGGCATCACCATCATTGTCGTGGCAGCCATTGGCATTCTCGTCAACGGTGGAACAGCGTTACTGTTTATGAAAGGACGCAAGGGCGATCTCAACATCCGTGGCGCTTTCCTGCACATGGCGGCCGATGCACTGGTGGCTGCTGGTGTCGTTGTGACTGGCATTTTGATCATCAGCACAGGATGGCTATGGCTGGATCCTGTGATTGGCCTCATCATCAGTGCGGTTATCGTGGCCAGCACCTGGTCGTTACTGCGTGAGGCCTTACAACTTTCGCTTGATGCGGTGCCGCTCGGTATCGATCGCGCAGAGGTCGATCATTATCTCCACGGGTTGCCTGGAATCACTGAAGTTCACGATCTGCACATCTGGGCGCTGAGCACCACGGAGAGCGCTCTCACCGCACATCTTGTCGGCCTCGAACAAATCGATGGCGCTGTTCTGTTGCCGCATGTATCTGCCGAGCTGAAACGACGCTTTGGCATCGGCCATGCCACGCTCCAGATCGAGACCGTGGAAACAGCGCTGCGCTGCGGCCTGCGGCCTGATCATGTCGTCTGAGTGAAGGGTGAGGTTTGCGCGTCGTAGGCCTGCAACCAAAGAGCCGTGCATCTCAAGAGTCGTACTTGGTACAGCCGTCCGGAATTCCGGAGCGGTCGCGACGCAGTCCGATCCGCAGCGGGCGGCCTGTCAACCGACCGGTCAAAACCTCGGGGCTGACGTGACCGTCATTCCGTCTGCCCTCCGCCTCGGTAGGGTGCACCGCTGGCCAGATACACGCCGACCGAAATCAGGAAGACCGATGCCCAACCGGCATCGCTCGGCCACTCGCCAAGAAGCAGGATGGAAAACACCGCGGCTAAAGCAGCCACCAGTGCCAGAAACGCCGCGCCGCCAGAGACGCCAAGAACGGTGATCGCACGCCCGTAGAGCAGCAGCAGAACGATCGCCAGGATTACGCCCTGAAACGTCGCCTGCGCAGCAAGCACCCGGAGCGGCATATCGACCAGGCGGCCGCCATGCAGTGCGCC
>JASHQG010000575.1 GCA_030037665.1 Acetobacteraceae bacterium | reverse complement strand
GATCCTCACATAATTCGGCAAACAATGCTGCGCCTTCGGCTCGACCTTGGGACCGTTCTGCCCCAGCAACACGAGATTGCTCGACATTGAGACGATTGCGGGAAGTGAACGATCGATCCCGGTGAGGTTCCCAATTCAGAGCAGACAGCGGAGGCGTTGACATCGCTCTCAATTATAGTTCAACGGTGCCCGAGGTTGGTTGTTCTGCGTCTGCAGCCCTCGCCTGGCCTGTTCAACGTGGCGCATGCGCGCCGCAACGGGGCACGAGTCAAGAATGTAAGTCGCGGGCCGACCCACCGCGGCGCCAACAGCGTCTGCTCGAGAGTCAGCGCCGACGACCGCTACGCATGCGATGTGCCATTGCCTTCTTATACACGTTCCAAGCCCGTCGTCATGTCACGGCGTTTGATGCCTCTGCCTCCTCCAAATCATTTGCTGCTCCTGGAGCATAAGCAAGAAGCGATGATCGACATAGGCAGCGAGGTGACAATTTGCGCAACAACGGACAGAAGACGCAAGAAATACGCGGGCGGCGTATCTCCACGATGAACGATCCAAGACGGCTGATGGATCGGGTCATCTCAGCCTTCCGACCCTAAGCTGTTGATAAAATGTGAGAAAGGCTTCTCGGCTTTGTGGGCGGCACAACAATTCCGCTCGAATCCTTCTAATCTAGAGCGGATCACTGGATCCTCTCGGGTTGGAGAATTCCGTGAGTGGATATAAGCTTGCGATCGCCGCAGCGTTAGCCTGCATTCGCATAGTGACTTTGGTTCGGGCAGATATTAATCCAGACGAGGCAGCCGTCAAGGAAAGGCTAGTGCGCTGGACGGAGGCGTTCAATGCTCGCGATGTTGCAGGGATCTGCGATCTGTTCGAACCTGATCTGCGCTACACCGTTCACGAAGCATGCGATCGCAGCCGGAAACTGCTCTGCGCACGGCTTAGCGCTCTGTCTGCGAAGCGTGAGCTTCAGGTTCATGACGACAACCCTGACGTCCGCGAGATCATCATTGCGGGCAATATCACCGTCGTCCGGCTGTCCTGGACCCTCGGGGCGCGGCAGGGCGCCGCACGACACTGGTACTGAAGCTGGGATGGACATTTTCGGACTGTCAACCAGACGGGATGATATGCCGCCTACGGGTGAAGCGGACGAGCGCAATCATCGGGACTGGCAGCAGAATGACAGTCCCCCATCTCATGACGGTAGACTCAGTTATCTCTCACGTGACTTCTCGGGCGGACCATGGAGTTCGTCACCTCGAGGCTCAGACAAATGGGATGCTCGGCATGCAAATTGACCGGCGAGGATTGGCGGCCCTTGGGGTCTCTGTGCTGGCGGCGCCCGCCATCGCCGCCACTGCCACGGAGACCACGCAGGTCCGAGCGGCGATGGACAAGTTCGCCGCATTGCCCGCGAAGGCAAGCGGTCTCGTCTCCGTGCAATCCGGCCGGACCAAATGGGAGGTGGCGCACGCCCCGGAAGCACGGTTGTTCGTGGGCAGTGCGGTCAAGACGTTCATCCTGGCCCAGACGTTGCGTGACGTAGAGGCTGGGCGGCTTGCGGAGGACGCTCAGCGGCCAATCGACGACACGGTGAGGTCCCTTGTCAGCCCGGTGTTTGACAATCTTACCGGCACCACCCAGCTCCGCAACGTGCTGGAAGCGATGATTTCGCACAGCGACAACACCGCGACAGACGCCGCCCTGGCTGCCTGTGGCGTGGACAAGGTCCGAACCCTCATCGCGCATGCGGGCCTCACCCAAACGCAAATCTCGAACTCTACGCGGCAACTGTTCTCGTATCTTGCCGGCGCACCCTATGGTGTGGATCTCGGCTGGGACGGCATGAAAGCGCTGCAGAAAGGCAAATCCTTCGGCACGCCACGCGCCGCGCTGAATGATGTGGAGACGATGGCGAGCACCGCGCGGGAAATGGTGACGTGGTATCAGGCCGCCCTCAACGGCGCCTATTTCGCCAAGCCGGAGACGCTGATTGAGTATAAGCGCATCCTTTCCATGGCCGACGCGATCCCGCAGGGCGTGCCGCCGGATATCGCCGCCTACGGCAAGGGCGGCAGCATCGATTGGAATGATTTCCACTGCTTCGCCTTTGCGGGCCAGATGATCCCCAGCGGGGCCAAGGTTACCTTCCATCTCGCCATCAACTGGACCGGCAGCGCGGATGGGGTCCAGCCTATGTTCTCTGCTTATATCAATGCCGCCTCTGGCGTGCTGATTGCGGCGCAGAAGGCAGTGTCGTAGAGGCTAACCACCGTCCAGCGGGCTGCGTCTACCGATTGTGCCGACCGAAGCACTGGTGATGGAGACCGCCAAGCCAGGTAACTCATGCGACAGGCCCGACCGTCTGCGCTCGCGGCGGAGCGGAGTATGCTTGTTCAGCGCAAGGTGCACGCACGCGTGGCGGAGGTGAGTTCCGTCGGACAAGGAACACCACGATTTGGTCGAGACACTGGCATCGGATTGATCCGACCAGCGGTTTGATATGTACGTTTTGCCACAGCGAGCGCGGCGTGATCGGCTCGTTGCGAAAATCCATAATTCTTAGCTTGCGCGCGAACGTGGCGCCATGTGATGTGTCACTGTCTCGGATCAGCTAATGAAGGGCTCGTCCCAGGGGAAGGCTTCGGTCATCTGCTAAGCGACCCACTCGGCCGTCAGAGTTGTGGCCACGTTGGTCAAAACCAGCCGTCGCCGTGCCTGGCGCCGGATGACAAGTCCATGGCGAGACTTGAAGCCGATCATCGGAACCACGAACAGATCAATGCAGCGATCCGCGCAGTGTGGTTGCGCAGAGCGATATGCCAGCCTGGAGAGGGCTGTCGGCGACGCCGAGGCATGCACTTTGGCAACCCTCGACTGCGCGATGTCGGTGCCCAGCGTCAGCAGCTCCTCATGAATGCGTGGCGCGCCCTGAAGCGGATTGTTGCAGCCGATTGTCCGGATCAGATTTCGGACCCCGGCGGGGATTGCGGGCCGGCCGACAAGACAGCGCGACTTCCAGCGTCAGTATAAGGCCAAGCCGCTGCGGTACCTGCGCAGCGGCGCCTCGTGTTTGACAATGATCGCAACTCGAAGCAGCGCAGGGAACGAAATTAGAGCGGTATAGCGACGTCACCCGCCATTTGCATCCGGGCCCTCGGCGTTGCGGCCGACGCGGGTATTAAAGTCGGTTCAGTACGCGCAACTTGGAGCGCGATAGATTCCGGGCCGGTCTCCGGAACAAGCTTCACTTGAGCGTTTGCCTCTGCACGTTCAAAGTCCTGTCGAAGAACTCAACCGCGGCAGCTCCTATATACTCGTGCGCTTGGCGCGATCCACGCCAGGGGCATCGACACATGCGTCGGGATAGTTATCCCAACCCACCCGGCCAATGGAGCCAGACAAAGACCAGCTGATCTGCGGTGCGAAACCTGAGCCTCGCGGACGCAGACCGCCTCGCGATGGGAAGCTGCCGGCCGAGACGTGCTATTTCCGGTTCGCCGGTAATAAGATCCTGCGCGGGACGTTTTAGGAGCACTATGGATAAATTGGGGCGCGGCGTGCTGCCCGGCTGATTGATTAGCGAGCGTCTGCCGTCTCCGCATCGCGTGATTGGCGCGTTATGGCGTTGGTGCCGCTGTTTGGTCGCGTGATTCGCAGCGCCTGCGCCGGCGAGATCCCGAATGTGGCCTCGTACAGGCGTGCGAAACGGCTGGGATGGGTAAACCCGTACCGCCTCGCGAGTTCACTGAGGGAACCCTCGACCTCTCCGCGGGTCAAGGCGCGTTGCACCGCCTGAAGCCGGATGCGGTGCATCGCCGCAAGCGGAGTCGTGTCGCGGAACCGACGAAATCCGAGTTGCAGCGCGCGCACACTACACCCCGCAGCATTCGCAATCTCGTGTACGGCCACCG
>JASHQG010000574.1 GCA_030037665.1 Acetobacteraceae bacterium | reverse complement strand
AACGGCGTATCGTAGATTGAGCTGGCAGCGCCGGTTGCAATGAATGCGAGCATGTACATGGCCGGACAGTGTCCGGTGACGCCGAAACAGCGAGGCCTTGTGTTGTCGACCTTCAACAGTCGGCTCCACGGCACCTCTGCCTGACCCGACCACCGTCTGCCTGCCCGATCCTCGACCGCATCAGTCGCCGAGCCATGCCCCCGGATGCCCAACCCTTGCGGCCCGCAAACCGCACAGCCAGCCAATTCTTCTTCTTCGAAGCCCACATCCTTTCCGCGACGCGTCTCGTTCCTCGCCGACCGCGCCCCGGCGGCGTTGCACGAGGCAAGCCGTGTCGTTCCGGTCTTTCGCGACCGTGCCGTGCTGATCGTCGGTGGCGGTTCCTCCGGCACGGCCGCTGCCATCGCCGCCGCGCGCACCGGCGCCGATGTCGTGCTGCTGGAGGGCTACAATCATCTGGGCGGCCTCTCCACCGGTGGCCTCGTCATCTGGATTGACCGTATGACGGGCTGGGCTGGGATGCACCTCATCCGCGGCATTGCCAGCGATTTGCCGGACCGCCTGCCGACCGACGCCACCGCCGGCCCGCCGCGTGGGCAGTGGGGCAACGCGGACGAAGCGACGGCGGCATTACTGGAAGGAGCGAATCGCCACCCACCACGGCATCGTTAGCTGGTCGCAACCATTGACCCCGAACGCCTGAAACCCGTGCGCCCTTCCAGGGCGCCAGCGCCTCCTTGATACGGGGTTGGAGCCAAGCTCCAGTCGTGCCGCTTGACGAAGCGGGCCACTGCGCGCGCGATGCCGACAAACCGTTCTCTCAACCATGAACGAACATCTCATGCCTAGCTTGCTGCTTCATTGTGGCCAGTTTCACGCCAGACCTGAGCCTGGCCGCAGAGCTTTGCCACGCCACAGGCTGTCGCCGGTCTACCGATTCCCAAGCTTGCCCTCCGGAACAGACAGGTTGGCAAGATCCGCCAACGAACGACCGGCCACTGCGCTGCCATACCTGCGCCGGCGCGCGGACAGAAGCGACGCTTCCAAAAGCGAGGCGAAGCCTCTACAGGAAGCCGTCACAACGCACGCGCGGCTATGGTCGCAGATGCAAAACGGCATTTTCGTTAACAGTTGCCAACCCCACCGTGGAGACCAAGATGACGATCGACGCCGCCGGGCTCGACCTGCTGTTCCGCGAAGCCCGCACGCACAACAAGTTCACTGAAGAGCCGATCACCGACGAGACGCTGCACGAGCTTTATGAACTGCTGAAGAACGGACCGACTTCGGCAAACAGTTCGCCAGCACGGTTTCTGTTCGTACGCACGAAGGAGGCGAAGGAGCGGCTCGCGCCGGCGTTGTCATCGGCAATCTGGCCAAAACGATGGCGGCCCCGGTGACCGTCATCGTGGCGTACGATCCGAAGTTTTATGAGAAGCTGCCAAAGCTGTTTCCGCACAATCCGGACGCAACGAGCTGGTTTACCAGCAACGACGCATTGGCGGCGACGACGGCGTTTCGCAATGGCACGCTGCAGGGTGCTTATCTGATCATTGCGGCGCGGGCACTCGGACTCGATACAGGCGGGATGTCGGGATTCGACAACGATAAGGTGGATGAAGAATTTCTGAGGCCGTACGGGTGGCGGTCGAATTTCCTGGTCAATCTGGGACATGGCGATTGGTCGGGCGTGTTTCCGCGCTCGCCCCGGCTGGATTTTGATGAGGCTTGCGTGATGCTTTGAGGCGACGCCTCGGTCGCTCTCTTGAAGCGTCTCCCGCTCTCGCGGGAGAGGCGATATGACGGCGGCATGCTTGTGCTGGCTTTTGACTCGGCGGTGGGGCGATGCTCGGCCGGGCTCGTGCACGATGGCGCACTCCTGGCTGCCCGCCAGGAAGACGCTTCGCGCGGGCAGGCATCGCTGCTGGCGGTCCTCGTGCAGGAATTGCTCGACGCAACGGGAGTCCCGCCCGACCGGCTCGACCTCATCGGCGTAACCGTCGGTCCGGGCAGTTTCACCGGCATCCGATCGGGCGTTGCGCTCGCGCATGGCATCGCGCTTGCTACCGGCGTGCCGTTGGTGGGGGTGACGGTCGGCGAGGCGCTGGCGGACTCACTGCCGCTCCTGGGCACGCGCCGCCTGTGGTCGGCCATCGACAACCGGCGCGGCCGCATCTTCCTGGAGCGCGACGGTGCTGTCGTTGCCTGCGCCCTGGACGCTTTGCCCGCCGCGGATGGGCCGGTGGCGGTCGCGGGCGACGCCGCACCGATGGTTGCCGCGCGGCTCGCCGCGCGCGGTGCCGACGTCATGCTGACCGACGCTCGTCTGCCGGCGGTCCGGCACATCGCCGAAGTCGCAGCCAGGCGTCTTGCCGGCGCGATCCCGCCCCGCGCTGCGCAACCGCTCTATGTCGAACCGCCCGAGGCGCGCCTGCCGGCCGGCGGTCTGCGCCCACCGCCCGTCGCATGACCGACGCCGCCGAGACCGCCACGCTCGCCCATGCCGCGATACTCGCGGCCGTCCATGCCACCGCCTTCCCGCCACACGAGCGATGGGGCATCGATGCCATCAGCCTGCAGCTCGCACTGCCTGGCGTCTTCGGTTTCCTCCACCCGCGGGGCGGTATGCTGCTGGCGCGTGTGACCGCCGACGAGGCGGAGATCCTCACCCTCGCGGTCGAGCCGCGCGCCCGCCGTCGAGGCGTGGGCACGACGTTGTTGACCAAGGCCCTCGCCGAAGCCCACCGACGTGGCGCCCGTGCTGTGCTGCTTGAGGTATCGGTCGGCAACACCCCAGCACGCGTCCTCTACGATCGGGCCGGCTTCGTCGAGGTTGGCCGTCGCCCGCGCTACTATGCGGACGGCTCGGACGCCATGATCCTGCGTGCCGTTCTGCCGTGCTAGCCGCCGCGCCGGATCCGCAGCAGCGTCACGCCGTCCTCGGTCGTTTCCATTGCAACCACCGCGTGTCCCTGCTCCTTGGCCGTCCGCGGCACGTTGCGCACGGGTTCGTCCCCTCGCAGCTTTACCAGCAGCACCTGTCCGGGCTGCATGCGGTCCAACGCGAGCCGTGTCCGGACGAACGTCATCGGGCAGACCTCGTGCGTGATGTCCAGGACCTGATCGGCATCTTGCATGGCGGCGACGATACTCTCGAACCCGCCACCCAACCACACCCCAGCTGCGCCGCACCTTGTCATTCTGCCGACATTGGACAGGCGCGGCCCGGATCGGCTACGCCCATGCGGTTGCCGGGGAGCCGAGGGGCGGCCGGACACCCTCGGCCGGCCAAACCTGCCGTCTCGCCGGCCGGTGGGGCGAACCGCAAGGGATCGGATGGAATCGCGCATCGAGCGCCTGTGTATCGAACGGGGCCTGAAGATGACCGGGCAACGACGGGTCATCGCCCGCGTGCTGTCCGATTCGAGCGACCACCCGGACGTGGAGGAGCTGTACCGCCGCGCCGCGGCGCTCGACTCGCACATCTCGATCGCCACGGTTTACCGCACGGTCCGGCTCCTGGAAGAGAACGGCATCCTGGAGCGGCGCGACTTCGGCGGCGGCCGCGCCCGCTACGAGCCGACCGAGCATGGCCATCACTACCACCTGATCGACGTCGAGACCGGCAAGGTCATCGAGTTCCAGGATGCGGAGCATGAACAACTGATGCACGCCATCGCCGCACGGCTCGGATTCGATCTGGTGTCGCTGCGGCTGGAGTTGTTCGGACGGCGGCACGAGGCCGCCGCGCCGTCACGCGACAACACATCACACGCTCCGGCGCAATCGCACGACCGGGCGGGTGGCACGGCGGAAGGCAGGGTGTCGCGATGACGGTGGAACAAGCGATCGGCGCCCGCGTGGCCCCGCATTTGCCGTTCCCGGAGGTCAGAGCAGGCAATCTCGGCGTCCGCCTCGCCTCCACGGCCGCCGAGATCGATGCCGTCGAGGCGCTCCGCTATCGGGTGTTCTATGGTGAGATGGGTGCGGAGCCGGATGCGGAGACGGTGCGCACCCACCGCGACCGCGACAGGTTCGATGCGATTGCGGACCACCTGCTTGTCGTCGACCACGCGATCGGCCCTGGTGCGGAGGGCGTGGTCGGCACCTACCGGCTGATCCAGCAGGAGGCTGCGACGCGGCTCGGAGGCTTCTATTCGGCGAGCGAGTACGACATCAACCCGATCCTCAGTTTTCCCGGCCGGATCATGGAACTCGGGCGGTCCTGCGTGGACGCCGCCTATCGCAATCGGGCAGCCATGCAGCTTCTGTGGCGCGGCATCGCGGCGTACGTGTTTCACTACCAGATCGACCTGATGTTCGGCTGTGCCAGTCTGCCAGGCACCGACCCTGACGCGGTCGCGATGGAACTGACCTATCTCTACCTCAACCACCTCGCACCGCCGGCGCTGCGTCCGCGAGCATTGCCGCATCGTTTCGTAGAAATGCGGCGCTTGCGGCCGGAAATGCTGGATTCCAGGCGCGCCCTGGCGTTGCTCCCGCCGCTCGTCAAAGGCTACCTGCGCCTGGGCGGGTTTGTTGGCGACGGCGCGGTGATCGACCGGCAATTCAACACGACCGATGTCGCGGTCGTGGTGAAGACTGACCTCGTGACGGACAAATACTACCGCCACTACGAACGCCAGTTGCGTGAGGCACTCGACTGAGCACGATGCCGCGGACGGACATGCTCGCGCGGCTTCGCGCGCTTTATGGCTGGCGGGCCAACCTGACAGCATTCGGTCTTGGCCTCCTCGCCGCACTGGCGCTACCGCCAATCTACGTGCTGCCGGCACTGCCACTCGCGTTTCCCGGGCTGCTCGCTCTCCTGGATGGCGCCCCGCGTGCGCGGGTCGCCGCCTGGCGCGGCTTCTGGTTCGGCTTCGGCCTGAACCTGATCGGGCTTTACTGGATCACCGAGGCGATTTTGGTCGAAGCGGCCCGTTTCTGGTGGTTCGTGCCACTCGCGGTACCCGCTCTCTCGGCGATTCTCGCCTTGTTCGTCGGGGCGGCGGCGGGTGCGGCGCGGTTTGCCCCCCCCGGTTGGCCCCGCGCCGTAGCGCTCGCGGGCGCGTGGGTGCTGGGCGACCTCGCGCGACAGTTTGTCGCGACCGGCTTTCCGTGGAACCCGCTCGGCAGCGTCTGGGAATTTCCAGGCCCGCTCGGCGACGTATTCATCCAGCTGGCCGCCTTCGTGGGCGTGGGCGGATTGACGCTGCTGACGGTTGCGCTCGCGCTGACGCCCGCACTGGGCCGACGCTGGATGCTTGGCGGGGCGGCGGTGCTGGCGGCCTGGGCGGCATTCGGCATTGTCCGGCTGCGACAGCCGATGCCCGCGGCCCCGCACCTGACCGTGGTCCTGGTCCAGGGCGATGTCGCCGAGGGCCAGAAATGGAACCGCGCGCTGCTGATTTCGATCTTCCAGCACTATCTCCGCCTCACCCGCGAGGGGGTGGCGAAGTCCGGCGGCGGTCCGGTGGCGGTGGTTTGGCCGGAGACCGCCTCGCCGGCGCTGCTGCAACAGGACCCCGTGGCGCGGCGGCTCATCATGGAGGCGAGCGGGGGGAACCCGGCGCTGGTCGGCTCGGTTCGCTTTGACCGCGCGGGAAGGGCGCGCAACAGCCTGTTCGCTTTGGTGGGTAGCGGCACGATCGCGGGGATTTACGACAAGTGGCACCTCGTGCCGTTCGGCGAATTCCAACCCGGCTGGTTTCGGATCGGTATACAGATCGTGCCGGGTGGCGGGTTCGCGCGTGGCTCCGGCCCGCGCACCCTGCACGTGCCCGGCATCCCGCCGGTCGGGCCGCTGATCTGTTATGAGGCGATCTATTCGGGCGAGATCACCGACGAGGCCGATCGTCCGGACTGGCTGGTTAACATCACGAACGACGCCTGGTTCGGCAACTCGACCGGACCGCGACAGCATCTCGCCGCCGCGCGCTTGCGGGCCGTGGAGGAGGGCCTGCCGCTGCTGCGCGCGGCCAACACCGGAATTAGCGCGGCCTTCGATGCCCGCGGACACGAACTGACGCGGCTCGGCGTTGGCGTCGCCGGTACGCTGCAGGTGCCGCTGCCGCCGCCGCTGCCGCCGACCTTGTTTGCGCGATTTGGATTGCTCATCCCCGGTCTCGCCGCCGTCGCGGCATTCCTCACTGGGCTGCTGGCGCGCCGCATTTCAGCGCGCCGTTGATCAGGATGATACGCGCACGTGTGATTTATGACACGAGTACATTTTCCCGGAGCCTCAGCTCGTCTTTTTAATCCCGGTGTTGACAATTGACGGTTGTGCGCTTAAGAAGATGGTCATAATCGCGCGGGAAGCCCCCATGCTTACCCGCCTCGGGGCTGGGAAAGAGGGCATGCTAGAGCAAACAAAAGGAGACGTGGGGATGCCACGCGGCGAAGTTGTTGGCACGGGAGAACGCGAGGGACGTCCCAGTCCGATCGACGTGCACGTCGGCTCGCGGATCCGGTTGCGCAGGACGCTGCTGGGCATGTCGCAGGAGCGATTGGGTGAGGCCCTGGGCCTGACCTTCCAGCAGGTGCAAAAGTATGAGCGCGGCGTGAATCGGGTCGGTGCCTCGCGCCTATTTGATCTGTCCCGCGTGCTGGATGTACCGATCTCGTTTTTCTTCGATGACATGCCGGACAGCCTGACCAGCACATTCGGCGGCCAGCTGGGCCGTCGTGCGAGCCCGTTTTCCGACACGCAGGATGCTTTTGGCGACGATACGCTGAACCGGCGCGAAACGCTGGAACTGGTCCGGGCTTATTACCGCATCACCGACCCGGCGGTTCGCAAGCGGGTGTTCGATCTGATCAAGTCCATGGGGCCGGCTGAGCCATCATAGCCGGGCTCGGCGTGGGGGGTGCCGTGTGCGACGACACGCCTGCCCGGCCACGTTCGCGCCGTCGTCGTCGCATGGACCAACGCCGGGTGGCTCCGCCTGCGATGGCGGCAAGGTGCCGTGGCCTCCCTCGTTAGGACACTCCCGTTGCAGTAGTTTGGTTGGTTCCACTGATCGCATCGCGTGCGGTCGCCAATGCGGTGGTGCCGATGATCCACCCAACGAGCGACCGGTAAGGCCGCAACCGCGCGCGGCTCGTGCCAGCCGTCGCGCCGATATGAGACGCGCGGCATCACGCTCTTCCGAAACCGCGCATCGCTAAGCGTCGAGCGCCGCAACGCCGGGCAGCGTCTTGCCTTCCAGCCACTCCAGGAAGGCGCCGCCGGCGGTTGACACATAACTCATTTTGTCGAGCACGCCGGCGTGACGCAGGGCGGATACCGTGTCGCCGCCACCGGCCACGCTGCGTAACGCACCACGGCTCGTGGCATCTGCGACGGCACGGGCAAACGCGGTGGTGCCCGCATCGAATGGCGGCGTCTCGAATGCCCCGAGCGGACCATTCCATACGAGCGTCTTCAACGCTGCCAGTCGATCGTTCAGCGCAGCGACCGTGGCGGGGCCGACATCGAGGATCATCCCGTCGGCAGGAACACCACTGACAGCGACGGTGCGGGTCGGGACGTTTGCTTTGAGCTCGGCGCCAACGACCGCATCGGTCGGCAGCACGACGTCGCAGCCGCGCGTCTTCGCCTGGGTCAGAATGTCGCGCGCGGTGGCGTGCATGTCCGCTTCCTGCAGCGACCTGCCGACGCCGATGCCCTGCGCTGCCAGGAATGTGTTGGCCATCGCGCCACCGATGATCAGCACGTTGACCTTGCCGACCAGGTTGCCGAGCAACTCGAGCTTCGTGGAGACCTTTGCGCCACCAACGACGGCCGCAACGGGGCGCACGGGGTTGCCGAGCGCCGCGTCGAGCGCCTCGAGCTCGGCCTGCATCAGGCGGCCGGCGTACGCAGGCAGAATGTGGGCCACGCCTTCCGTGCTGGCATGTGCGCGATGCGCTGCGGAGAACGCATCGTTGACGTAGACGTCCGCGAGTTTGGCGAGGTTCGCCGCAAAGGCCGGGTCGTTCTTTTCTTCCCCCGCATGGTAGCGGGTATTCTCTAACACCAGCACGTCCCCTGGTGCCATGCGGTCCACCGCCTGATGGGCGGGAATCCCGATACAGTCCTCGGCGAAGCGGACGCGCCGGCCGAGCACCTCGCCCAACGCGCCGGCGACCGGGGCGAGAGACATTTCTGGCACACGCTTGCCTTTCGGGCGGTCGAAATGACTGCAGACGATGACCTTGGCGCCCTTGTCCGCGAGCTCGCGGATGGTGGGTGACAGTCGCTCGATGCGGGTGAGATCAGTGATCTTACCGTCGCGCACGGGCACGTTCAGGTCGGCGCGCAGCAGCACACGCTTGCCCGCGACGTCGAGGTTGTCGATGGTACGCATGACGCTCCTATCACCTCGCTCGTATGACGCGCGGGAGGGCTTGTGGAACGAAGCAGCGCGGGGGAGGGGCAGCGCATCGACGCCACGAGCGCTCGCACCCTCATCCCCGGCGCTGACGCGCCCCCACCGCCCCGTGCAGTGGGAGAGTATCTCTCTACTACAACGAGCCGAACAGCGCGCTCGTGTCGACCATGCGGCAGGAGAAGCCCCACTCGTTATCGTACCACCCCATCACACGGGCCATCGCGCCGTCCACGACCGCGGTTTGCGTGGCGTCGAACGTGCACGACGCAGGGCTGTGATTGAAATCGACGCTGACGAGCGGCGCTGTGTTGTAATCCAGAATTCCCTTCAACTCGCCCTTCGATGCATCCTGCATCGCCGCGTTGATCTCTTCCTTGGTCGCCTGCTTTGAGAGGTTCACGTCGAGCGACACCAGCGAAACGTTCGGCGTCGGAATGCGGATCGCCGTGCCGTCGAGCTTGCCTTTCAGCTCCGGCATCACCAGGCCGACGGCACGCGCCGCGCCGGTTGACGTTGGGATCGCCGATACCGCTGCGGCACGTGCACGGCGCAGGTCCCTGTGCAGTGTATCAACGGTGTTCTGATCGCCCGTGTAGGCATGGACGGTCACCATGTAGCCGCGGAGGATGCCAAACTTATCGTGCAGCACCTTGGCCATAGGCGCGAGGCAGTTGGTGGTGCATGACGCGTTGGAGATCACGGTCATATCGCGCGTCAGCGTCTTGTGGTTGACGCCATAGACGATTGTTGCATCCGCATGATCGCCGGGCGCCGAGATCACCACCTTTCGCGCTCCGGCGGCTATCAGCGCCGAGGCCTTTTCCTTCGACGTGAAGATGCCGGTGCATTCCATGGCGACATCGACACCTTGGTACGGGACCTTGGTCGGATCGCGCTCAGCCGACACCTTGATCGGGCCATACACCTTGCCGTTGTGGCGGACGGTGATGGCATCGCCGCTGACCTCGAGCTGGCCAGGGAACCGGCCATGCACGCTGTCATGGACGAAGAGATGCGCGTTCGCCTCGACGCTGCCGAGGTCGTTGATGGCGACCGGCACCACATCCTGGCGTTCGCTTTCGACGATGGCGCGCAGCACCAGGCGCCCGATACGACCGAATCCGTTGATGGCGATCTTCACGGCCATGAGAGAACCCCTTTCCTCTGCTTGCGTGATCTTCGTCCAGTCCAGCCAGTCATAGCCAATCACAGACGCCGATCAACCGCGGCACTCATCCAAGCCGTTTTCTGACCGCCGCCGCAATCGCCTCGGGTGTTATGCCGAAATGCTTATACAGGTCCTCGTACGGCGCCGAAGCGCCGAAGCCATGCATGCCGATGAATACGCCATCCGGACCGAGCCATCTGTCCCACCCGAAATCGCCCGCCGCCTCGATGCCCACGCGCGGCGCGCCGCCCAGCACGGCGGCTCGGTACGCCTTATCCTGTACGGAGAACAATTCCCAGCAAGGCAGCGACACCACTGCCGTGGCAAGCCCATCCGCGGCCAGCGCCTCGCGCGCGGCCATGGCGATCGACACCTCGGAGCCGGTCGCGATCAGCGTCGCCTGGCGCGGACCATCGCTCTCGGCCAGCACGTAGCCGCCGCGGGCACACCGGTTCTCGACGATGTCGGCGCGCATGGTCGGTAGGCTCTGGCGGGTCAGCACCAGGAGGCTGGGGCCATCTGTGCGGCGGATCGCAAGTTCCCAGCACTCCGCGGTCTCGATGGCGTCGGCCGGGCGATAGAGATGGATGTTGGGCATCGCGCGCAGGCTGGCGAGTTGCTCCACTGGTTGGTGCGTCGGGCCATCCTCGCCCAACCCGATTGAGTCATGCGTGAGCACGTGGATGACCCGTTGGCGCATGATCGCGCCGATCCGGATGGCAGGCCGCATGTAATCGGTGAAGACGAAGAACGTGCCGGTGTAGGGGATCAGCCCGCCGTGCAGCGCCACACCATTGGCGGCGGCGCACATCCCATGTTCGCGGATGCCGAAATGGATGTACCGCCCTCCATAACTGCCAGGTCCGACGGTGCCCATGTTCTTCACCAGCGTGAGGTTCGAGCCGGTCAGGTCGGCCGAGCCACCGATCAGGTCAGGCGTCGCTGGCACCAGCGCCTCCAGACAACGCTGGCTGGCCTGACGGGTTGCGATCTTCGGTTTGCTGTCAAGAATTGACTGCTTCAGCGCAACAACGGCCTCGTGCCAGTTCTCCGGCAAACGGCCGGCGATCGCGCGCTCGAAATCAGCCCGCTGCGAATGCCGAGCCAACCGCTTGAGCCACGATCGCCGTGCGGTGGCGCCACGGCTTCCAGCGGTGTGCCAGGAATTGAGCAGGTCCGGCGGGATTGTGAACGGCGGTTCGTGCCAGCCGAGCGCCGCCTTGGCTGCGGCCGCTTCATCCTGTCCGAGCGGTGAACCGTGCACGGCCGCAGTACCCGCCTTGTGCGGTGCGCCGAGGCCGATGATCGTGCTGCACGCAATCAGTGTTGGCTTGCGCGAGCGCATCGCGAAGGACAGTGCCGCGGTGATCTGCGCGAGATCGTGCCCGTCCACCCGTTTGGTCGCCCAGCCATACGCCGAGAACCGCTTCGGAACATCATCTGAGTAGGAAAGGGCGGTATCGCCGTCAATCGACACATGGTTGTCATCGTACAGAACCGCCAGCTTCTCCAGCCGCAGGTGACCGGCGAGTGCCGCTGCCTCGTGGCTGATGCCCTCCATCATGTCGCCGTCTGACGCGATGACCCAGGTGCGGTGGTCAACCAGCGAGCGGCCGAACCGCGCTGCCATCATCCGCTCGGCCAGCGCCATGCCAACCGCTGTGCCGATACCCTGGCCGAGCGGTCCCGTGGTGGTCTCGATCGCCGGGTGCTCGCCGAACTCCGGGTGGCCGGCAGCAGGCGAATGCAACTGGCGAAAACGTCGGATGTGGTCGATTGTGAGGCCGGCGTAGCCGGTCAAGTAAATCAGCGCATAAAGCAGCATGGACCCGTGACCGGCAGACAGCACGAACCGGTCGCGGTCCGGCCAGTGCGGGTCGGCGGCATCGAACTTCAGGAACCGCGTGAAGAGAGCGGTCGCGACGTCTGCCATGCCCATCGGCAGCCCGGGATGGCCGGACTTCGCTGCTTCCGTCGCGTCGATCGCCAGCGCGCGGACCGCATTGGCCATCTGCCTTTCCGCTGTCATCGGACGGGAGAGGATCTCCGCCTGGCGTGCGAGTGCGGGGTTCTCAACAACGAGTTCGGTGATGGCAGCCATGGTCCCTCCTCGTGGCGGGCGGTCATAGGCGGAGGCCCACGAGGGGGCAAGGGTTAGGTCAGTGCGCCTCTCCCAAGGGTTGCGGGAGAGGCGCGCCGGCATTCAAGGCGACGATGCCTAATGGCGCTGCTGGCCCGCCTGCGCCCGTTCACGGAACAACTCGTCCGCCGTTTGCTTCTGCTGCGGTGTGAGCGAGGCGTAAAGCGCGCGGAACGCCGGCACCAATCGCTGCACGGCATTCACCCGCGTCTGCTCCATCCGCGCATAGGACTCCATGCTCTGCAGCGCGTTCAACGAACCGACCGTTTCTCCGCGACGCCGATACGCCGCATCAAGCTCCCTGGCGTTGGCACGCATCACCGCGGCGAACCTGTTGAACTTCGGCTCCTGGGCGGGTGTGATGTTCAACCGCGAGCGAAGGTCGGCGATCCGCTGCACGACCATCTGCGATATCGTCTTCGGTGGCGCCGCCGCGGCCGTTGATGCTGGCGCATTGGCTTGGGCGGCCGGCGCATTGGCTTGCGGCGCCGTCGCTGCGCCGGACGGTGGTGGCGTGGTGGCGGGCTGTGGCGTGCTCGTGCTACCCGGCGTCGTGGCGGTGCCGCCAGCCGGCGGCGCTGCGCCCGGCGGTGCTGGGGTCGTCGCGCCGGGTTGTGTCGATGTGGTCTGGGCATGGCCGGCAACAACGACGCCACCGGCGAGGACGCCGGCGAGCACCAGCGCTGGTGCGACGCGGGCAAGCAGAGATGCTTTCATGCGGGCTTCTCCGTTGAAAGGTTAACTGCGGGCAGTCACCTGCTCGCAACCGCGCCGGCCTGTGCGTCGGCGCCAACTGTGGCGGGACTGGCCGGCCCGGCGGGAGTTGTCAGGACAAGGCATTTTGCAACCCGGGACATCGTGTGCCCGCGAGGGAATCGCCGCAAGCCGGACCGAGGCAATATCTTCGCGACCGCGGCGGGTTCCCTCGGGAGTGCGTGGACCACCCGCACCTCGGTTCGGCTGGTGCGGGTGGGAAGGATGTATCGACCCCGGTCCGGCGGTCGACCCCGAGCTGTCGTGCCGTCGACACGAGCGGTGATCGGAGCGTTCTTCCAGATGCGCGCTTTACAGGCCCGCCCGCAGGTACTGCGCCGGCAGCTCCGGTTTGACTCCCAGCGCTTTCGCCGCGCGCAGCGGCCACGCCGGATCGGCGAGCAGGGCGCGCGCCAGCAGCACCACGTCCGCACGGCGGTTGGCGAGGATCTCGGCCGCGTGCGTCGGTTCGGTGATCAGCCCCACCGCTCCGGTGGCAATCCCCGCCCCCTGTTTCACCGCATCGGCGAACGGGACCTGATAGCCGGGATGCAGCGATGGAATGGTCTGATCCGCGGACACGCCGCCCGATGAGCAATCGATCAGGTCCACATCGCCGCGCGCTGCCAGCCGTCGGCCGAGCGCCACCGTGTCGTCGATGCTCAGCCCGCCCGGTGCCCAGTCGACACATGACAGTCGAACCCAGAGCGGCAAATCGGCCGGCCATTCCGAGCGGATCGCATCGAGTGTCTCCATCAGGAAACGACTGCGTCCAGCCGCGTCGCCGCCATAGGCATCGTTGCGCCGGTTGGAGATCGGCGACAGGAACGAATGCACGAGGTAGCCGTGCGCTGCATGCAGTTCCAGCAATTTGACGCCAGCCTCCCGCGCGAGCCGCGCCGAGGTCGCGAACTCGCCTGCAATGTCAGCGATCTCCGCCGAAGACAATGCATGTGGATCAGTCGCACCGGCGAGCATCGGCATCGCGCTTGGCGCCAGCGGTACCCAGCCGCCATCCTGCGGCGCGATCGGTGCGCCGCCCTCCCATGGCCGCTTGACCGACGCCTTGCGCCCGGCATGTGCAAGCTGCACTCCCGGAACGGCGCCACCGCGCACGATGATCGCCACGATCCGGCGCAGCAGTCTCTGGTGACTCTCGCTCCACAGTCCAAGGCAGTGATGCGTGATGCGACCGACCGCTGATACATGCGCCGCCTCGGTGAACACGATACCGGCGCCGCCCATCGCACGCGCACCAAGGTGCTGGATATGCCAGTCGTCTCCGAGCCCCTCGGTGGCGCTGTATTGGCACATGGGCGAGACCACAATGCGGTTACGCGCGGTCACCGAGCGGAAGCTGATCGGCTGAAAGAGCAGTGGCGTGTGCGGCATGCGGTCCAGGTTCCTTACGTGTCGGCGTCGTCGCGGGCCGCGCCGGGGCGCAGCAAGCCTACGCGCGCAGTGCGGCACGCCGCGCGGACGATGTGGGTTTAGCGGAGAGATTGCTTCGGCCTGGCCCGGTCCGCAAATGAGATGAAATGACGCGGCAGTCTCTCGACAGAGCATATGACCGATCTCATTCCGTTCGATGGATGAGAGTTATCAGGCATCTTCAGCGCCTCATCTTCCGGAAGCGCCGTGCGAGCGTCCGGTATTCCAAACGCGCAGACACAAACATGTCCTGATCAGTCATCATATCGTTTCTGTGCGAACGACCGCGTATGTCAACTTGCCAATATATTATATCAGCAGATTCGCCCTCGACGCCAGCGAAAGCAGAATACCAGCCGCGCGGCTCGTACGGCGTTCAGCCTCCGAGCGTTGGAGCCAGGCTGGGTTAGAGGTGTGAGCCGAGCCGTCAATTTGCGAAATCGAAAACCGGCGCCGGGCTTCGTCCCGAGCGCACAAAGGGAGACCATACTTCGCAACTGCAAGCGATGCATCCGTCCCGCCGTCGTCGGCAGGCGCAACGGTTGCGTGGTACAAAGAGCCGACCAGGGATCAGTGGTGCGCCTTCATCGCCGCCTGGCTGGGCTGGACCCTCGACGCGTTCGATTTCACCGTTTTTCCGCTGATCATGCACGCGGTCTGGCAACATTTCGGCGTGTCGATGATCTCAGTGACGTTCGTCTTCCCTATCACTCTCTGGATGCGCCTCTTAGGCGCCACCGCCTCTTGCTGGGTCGGCGATCGCATCGGCCGCAAGAAGCCGCTGATGGTCGCCATTCTCGGCTATTCCCTGTGCAACCTCGCCGCCGGCCTCGCTGCTGGACTGCTTGAGGAAAAAGCACAACAGAAAAAACATTATCATCGCCTACCCCGATGCGCGACACGGTGGATCCCTAAACTTGCGCGGGCCTTCACCTCGTGAAAAGCAATCTTCGCGTTGCGAAAAGGTGCGGCGTGATCCAGAGCCTCAACAGGTGCAGGATCTGCATCTGTTGCGTCGGATTCCGCAGGGCCTCGCGTACGCATTTTGCAGCAACTCGGCTGGATCGCTGTGCCGGCGACAGAATGGCCGGCGGCCACAAGCCGGCTCGATCCAGCCTCTCAACGGAGACGCCGTCGCCGCGGAATCCGGGTTTGCCTCCAAGCTGCCGCTCGCAACCGGGGCAAGCCTGCCTGGCCTCCAGCACGACGTCGCCGCGCAACGCCCGGTGTCGGCCCGACCTCGCTCAACGCTGATGTCAGCGCGCTTTTGGAATACGGCTCAAGGCCACGACTCCGTCCATCAGTGGCGATCAGGTTGGTCCGTTTGCCTGTCCGCTCTCGCGACCTCGCCGATCCCGGCCGAATGACCGACACCGGAGTCGACCAACAGTTCCGGTGACCGGTGCTGCCACTCGCTCCTGACCGCCACGGCACAATGCGCTAGCTTCCGCGCATGAACCGCCCACGCCATATTCTCTCCATCCAGTCCTGGGTCGCCTACGGCCACGTCGGCAACGCCAGCGCGGTGTTTCCACTGCAGCGTCTTGGCGCCGAGGTCTGGTCGATCAACACAGTGCAATTCTCCAACCACACCGGCTACGGCCATTGGACGGGGCAGGTCTACAAAGGCGCCGAGGTCCGCGACCTGGTGGATGGCATCGCCGCCCGCGACGTGCTGCGGCGCTGCGACGGTGTCCTGTCCGGCTACATGGGCGACGCTTCGATCGGCGAGGCCATCCTGTATGCCGTAGAGCGCGTGCGCTCGGAAAATCCGGCTGCCGTTTATTGCTGCGATCCGGTGATCGGCGATGTCGAGGAAGGCGTCTACGTGCGCGAAGGCATCGAAGCCTTTATGCGCGACCGCGCCCTGTTGCAGGCCGACATCGCCACGCCGAATCGTTTCGAATTAGAGCGACTCACCGGCCGTGCCTGCGCGACGCTTGCCGATGCAAAAACCGCCATCACGCGCCTGGCCGCAACGCTGCGTCCTGACGGCCTGCGCTGCGTACTGCTCACCAGCCTGGATACCGCGGACACACCCGAGGACCACCTCGACCTGATGGTCGGAGAGGCGGGCCGCTTCCACCTGCTGCGCACGCCGCGCCTGCCCCTCGCCGTCAACGGCGCCGGCGACGCCATCGCGGCACTGTTCCTGTTCCATCGTCTGAATACCGGGAGCGCGGTTGCAGCGCTGGAAGCCGCGGGTTCGTCCGTGCACGGCCTCCTGAAACGTACCGCCGAGGCGGGCTCACGTGAGATCCTGACGGTCGCGGCGCAGGAGGAATTCGTCCACCCGTCGCAGCGTTTCATCGCGATCGAATGTTAGTCGTCTCTCGCTGCGACGAGCGCAGCGACGACATCGTGCGCTGCTGTGCGGTTCGAGGCTCGGGGAGATTGCTGGCTCGGTTCATGCCCGAAGAACACGGCGCTGAGCGCCATCAGAGGTGAGGCGGCATGGCGAAACGTACCTCCTGCGGCGTGCTGGTTACCGACGGCGAGCGCCTGCTGCTCGGCCATGCAACGCGCTCGCCGCGCTGGGACATCCCCAAGGGCGTCGCCGAGCCCGGCGAATCCTTTGCCGCCGCCGCCGCGCGCGAGCTGGATGAAGAGACCGGCCTGATCGTCCCGGCAAACGCACTCAACGATCTCGGTGTGCACGCTTACATGTCAGGCAAGGACCTCGCGTTGTTCGCGTGGACGCCACCGGAGATGCCGCAGCCGCAGACGCTGACGTGCCGCTCCACGTTCCTTCTGCCATCGGGCGCGAGCCTGCCGGAATTCGATCACTTCGGCCTCTTCGCGTGGGACGAGGCGCTTGCCAGGGTCGGCCGCACTATGGCGCGGGTCCTGGCCGAGGTCCGCTCGCGCCGTGCCGGCGTCGCGGAGTAGTGTTTCGCGGTCTGCAAAGAGGGAGGAAGTCATGCCGTTACAAGTCCGTCGGATCGTCACCGGCCATGACACAAACGGCAAAGCCATCGTCGCAACGGATGAGGTTCTGCCTGGCACCACCCGCCCGGGCCGGGCAGGGATTGCGCGTGTCGATCTGTGGTCCACCAACCGAATGCCGGTGGACAACTCGGATGAAGCCGCGCGCGCGCAACGCGCGGGATTCGTGGTACGCCATAACTACGTGGGTTCCGGCCAGGGCACCGTGGTGCGCATCACGGAATTCGCACCGGGATCACCCAAATTCATGCACCGCACAGAGACACTCGACTACGCGATCCTGCTCTCCGGCGAATGCGATCTGGAGCTCGATGACGGCGTGATGGTGCGCATGAAACCGGGCGACGTGGCAGTACAGCGCGGTACGATGCATGCCTGGGTGAACAACGGGAAGGAGCCATGTGTGTTTGCATTTGTGCTGATCGACGCCGAACCAGCCGAGGCTGGCGGCCAGAAACTCCTCACGCACTATCCCGTGTAAGCGTGGTGCCGGTTCGGGGCGCGCGTCATTCGTGCCGGTCTTGAGATTTGCCAACCGCGCCGATCGTCAGCCACCCGTTCGCACATCGCCGTTGTCGACCTCGATGACCTTTGCGTCGCGCTCTTGTGGGATGCGCCGGGAAAACGGGCGGCGGCCGCTTACCGAGGCGAGCATTGTGCGAATCAATGCAAGCGAAAGTCGTGCATCGCGGCCCGCCCGGAGCGAACCGCTTTCAGCGCGGCCCACTGAGGAGCGGCCTCACAAGCGTTAACGCAGCGCGGCATAACTGCAAGACGTGAAAATATTGTGAGCCTGGCGCTGCTCAGATTGCGTTCCCATGACATCAGCGTTATCGTCACCTCTGCGATGGACCGTCCCCTCAACTTCATGTCGGTCCCATCGCAATGAACGATTGCAAGTAAGAACTGACAACCGAACACTCCCCCGCCACCAACCCTGGTGGCGGGGAATCCTCTTGGCATTCCTTGCTTTGGCCCCCGACGGCCCCTCGCTCGTACGGTCGCGGTGGCGTTTGCGCATCCGGGCCACGGCTCCCGCGATATCGCCCGGCAACCATTGCATGTGCCACCGGACGCCCGGTTAGTTTGCGGCGGCGTCGAATGTGCTGCCAGCCTGTCATCATCCATTGAAATCGCCTGGAAATATCGGTGCGGCGCGTCGGACCAGATATTCGCGAGGGAGACGTCGACGCGGCAGCCCGGCGAGCGGCCCGACGGCGCTTCCGCCGCCGGCCGATCAACCCGGCGGGTTGTCCCATCACGGATTTGACTGATGCTCAATGTGCTGCCGACCTCGCGGCGCAGCGGCAGGCAGTTGACGCACGCATGAAGGCAGTGGCAGAGGCGGAAGAAGCTGCCAATTGCCGGGCATGGGATGCCTTCGTCGTGGAGCACCCGGCCAAGGCGCGGAAGGCACGCGAGATCCAGCGGCGTATGGCTGCGTTCGGGGATTGTGGGAGGCAGCTGAATCGACCGGCAGTGACTGCGGACAGTTCCGAGGGGGAGACGTTCAACAATCAGATGCGTGGGATCGCATTTGCGAAGTGTGGGACGCCGGAAGGTCTTCCATCCGGCTGGCCGGCGCCGCCACGGAAGCCACAACCGCAATCGCACTTACGCCCATCACCTCGTCTGATACCAGGCCGGTCCCTTCGCCAGGTCCGGCCTTTTTCTATTGGTACCGACTCGATCCGGTGCGCTATCGGGCCGGCGTCGTGCCGGCCTTGCGCGGCAATTGAGCTTCCTCTTGGCGGCTTGGTCATCAGGTCCGGGCCGCCTTCTTTGCAGCATGGATCGGACCAGCCGACGCCGGCTCGTGGATTGCGTCGTATTTGATCGGGGCTGCCGTCCGCGAGCTTACGGTCGCCGGCGCGGGGCCATGAGGCGGAAATCCAGAAAGTTTCAGTCCTGATGTTGGCGGGGAGGCCGACCCCGGCGGCACCGGAGCCTGATGCGTGGCCTCGTCCTGTCGGCTCTGTGCTGCGCGCCGTTGCGGAACGGCAGCGATGAAGTCACGCGGCTCTCGCTCGTCGTCGCCGTTGCGCTGGACGTGGATGTGCTTGGCGCGGCAGCATCCCGTGCAAAGGGGTGATCATGCGCGTTGCCGACAAGAATCTCGCAGAGGTTTGGGACCAGGGCTTTACGGTCGTCGAGGGATTTCTCGACCCTAGGACGCTCAAGGATGCACGGCGTGCACTCTGGGAAGTCTATCCCACACCCGAAGAGTATTTCGCCGACCCTTCGAAGCATCCGAACTTCGCGCTCAGCCAGTTCTCGGGCCTGCGGTTCTTTCCCTATCCGAGTTGGGCACTCAACCGCGTCGCGGTCTATCCAGATCTGGTCGACGCCGCTGAACGCTTTCTCGGCGCGACTGACATTGAAATCTACAAGATCGAGCTGTGGGCTAAGTATTCGGGCGCGATCAACTATGACCAGTCGCACCATCGCGATTTCGGCAATCACACGCTGGTCGTGCCGCGCCTCGACAAGCGTTACACGCAGATGACGACATTCATCCTGTTGTCGGATGTTACCATGGTTGATGGCCCAACCAAACTTGTGCCGCTTCAGTACACAAAGGATCTGCCGCTCATCCCGCGCGAGCGCACCTTCGGCGAATTCTTCGACAAGGAGGTCTCTGCGGAAGCGCCAGCGGGCAGTCTCCTTATCTACAAGACCGATGTGCTGCATCGCGGGTCCGAGTTCGGCGCGCCTCAGCGCTCGCGGTTCGTCATGCT